>DATGWU010000087.1:0-15465 GCA_035299345.1 Rhizobium sp. | reverse complement strand
CCTCGGCTGGCCGGACCAGACCCCGGAGCTGAACTGGTACTACCCGACCAACGTCCTCGTGACCGGCTTCGACATCATCTTCTTCTGGGTCGCCCGCATGATGATGATGGGCCTGCACTTCATGAAGGAAGTGCCGTTCTCGACGGTCTACATCCACGCCCTCGTCCGCGACGAGAAGGGCGCCAAGATGTCGAAGTCGAAGGGCAACGTCATCGACCCCCTGCATCTGGTCGACGAATACGGCGCCGACGCGCTGCGCTTCACGCTGGCCATCATGGCGGCGCAGGGGCGCGACGTGAAACTCGACCCCGCCCGGATCGCCGGCTACCGCAACTTCGGTACCAAGCTGTGGAACGCGACCCGTTTCGCCGAGATGAACGGCGCGGCGAACGATCCGCACTTCCTGCCGGAAACGACGACGCTGGAAATCAACCGCTGGATCCTGACGGAACTGGCGCGGACCGAGCGCGACGTGACGGAGGGGATTGCCAACTACCGCTTCAACGACGCGGCGGGTGCCCTTTACCGCTTCGTCTGGAACCAGTTCTGTGACTGGTACCTCGAACTGCTGAAGCCGGTCTTCGCAGGAGAGGACGAGGTTACCAAGAAAGAGGCGCAGGCCTGCGCGGCCTACGTTCTCGGAGAGACCTACAAGCTCCTTCATCCCTTCATGCCTTTCATCACGGAGGAACTCTGGGCTCATACGGCGGCCGAGGGCAGGGAGCGGGAAGCCCTGCTCTGCCACGCGGCGTGGCCGGCACCAGACTTTGCCGACGAGGGGGCTGCGAGCGACATCAACTGGCTGATCGATCTCGTCTCCGGCATCCGCTCGGCGCGTGCCGAGATGAATGTGCCGCCCGGAGCTGTTGCACCGCTCGTCGTCGTTGCGGCAAATGGCGTCACCCAGGAGCGCCTGCGGCGCCACGAGGCTTCGATCAAGCGGCTGGCGCGCGTTGAGAGCATCGCGCTCGCGTCCGAGGCTCCGAAGGGAGCCGCGCAGATCGTCGTCGGCGAGGCGACTGCCTGCCTGCCGCTCGGAAGCCTCATCGATATCAGTGCCGAAAAGGCCCGACTCGAAAAGGCGATCGCCAAGGTCGAGCAGGAAATGAACCGGATAGCCTCGAAGCTCGCCAACGAGAAGTTCGTCGCCAATGCCAACCCGGACGTGGTCGCCGCCGAACGCGAGCGCTATGGCGAACTGGAGATCCAGCGCGCGAGCCTCGATACGGCACTGAAGCGATTGGCCGAGGCCGGCTGAGTCGCGACTATCCTCGGGCGGCCTCCAGATTTTGTCGGATTTTGATGGAGCCGCATGCCGAAATGGCATGCGGCTGTCTCATTATCGATTTGATTCGGCAGGAAAATATGCCTCGAAGCGTTTCGGGGAATGTCTCGCGGATGCGGATCTCACAAATCTGTGAGTGTGTTCTCTGGGCCACAGGCAGCGTTCCGATTGGAAAAAATACCCGATTATATCGATATATGTGTTATTTTTGAGAATATTTTTCTTTGGTTTTTGATATCTTACGTGCACGTCAGGTTTTTACGTAAATTTCGCGGTTTCCGGCGGCTGTGATCTCTCGAATGGTAACGTTGTGATATCGAAGCTCGTGATTACAATGGCCTGCAGTCGCAATGCCTTGGAGTGGGGAGAGAGATGGCAAAGCAATTTTTTAAATCCGGCATCGTATTCGCAGTCGGTTTCGGCGCCCTGGCGTCCGTGGCGAATGCCGGTGGCTTCAGCCGTGGTGAAGCCGACACAGACATCCTGTTCGAGGATGGCACGTATGTGGCGCGGGGCGGCGTCATCTACGTCTCGCCGCACCGCAGATTTGACACCATCGCCGGCGCCGCGGCCACTGATGACCGCTATAGCAACGACTACTGGATTCCGAGCTTCGCTGCGAAGTTCCAGATGTCGGAGAATCTTGGCTGCGCTTTCACCTACACACAGCCCTTCGGTGCCGACGCGGATTATGGCCCGGAGGCTCAAACGGCAAGCCTTCTCAGCGGCGGCGCGGGCGCCAGCCATAAGGATTTCATCACCAACGAATATGGTGCGACCTGCGACGTGAGTGCACAAGCGGGCAAGGGGCGCGTCCATTTCCTCGGTGGCGTTTTCCTGCAGGACTTTAAGTACACCGCGAACGCGTATCGCGGCGATTTGAAGCTCGAGGATAACGCAGCCTTCGGATATCGCCTGGGTGTCGCCTACGACATCCCGGAATATGCGATGCGCGCGCAGTTGATGTATCGCTCCAAGGTCAAGCACGATGCCGATGAGGGCTCGTTCGATTGGGATCCGGCGATCGCGCCTTTCGGACTGCAGGATGCCTTCGGTAGTGGCACGCTGCCGCAGTCGCTGAAGCTCAGCCTGCAAACGGGTGTAGCGCCCGGCTGGCTGGTTTACGGCTCGGTCAAGTGGACCGACTGGAGTGTTCTGCAGACCCTCGACTACAGCGTCGGCAATCCGATGGCGCCGGGTGGCTATACGCCCCAGCAGGACGTTTATAACTGGAAGGACGGCTGGACGCTTCAGGCCGGCGTCGCCCACAAGTTCAACGAACAGTTCGCTGGCACGGTAAACGTCACCTGGGACAGCGGCGTCGGCACCGGTGCAGACATCTACTCTGACACTTGGTCGGTCGCGGCCGGCGTTTCCGTCAAAGCGGGTCCCGGCGAGCTTCGTTTCGGTGGCGCGGTCAGCTACCTGACCGAAGGCAGCCAGTCCTTGGCGGATGGCGCGAGCTACAATGCCACGGCGGACGGAGATTGGGCCTACGCAGTCTCGGGATCCTACCGGATCACGTTCTGAAGACACATCGCTTGATACTGAAAAGCCCGGTTCATCCGGGCTTTTCGCTTTGTATGGTTGTAGCGGTCTCCGGGATGTGATGAATCTGCAACATTTTCCCTATCGTTGCGGGGGTGCCGGAGATCCGGGGATTTTGTCCATTTCCCGCCACAAACTGAGCGCAGCGATGTCGTGACGAATGCTTGAGTTGGGTGTTGCGTAGTTCGTCGGTTGAGTAAGACATGAGCCTTGTAGCCGCAGAAAACCTTCTGAATCCCGCAGATGCGCCGAGAAGATCGGTATCCAGGGATCGCGCCTCGAGTTTTTTGGCGCCCGCGACCTCCACAGCCGCAGTCTTGCCCGAAATACAAACTACCTTGATGAAGGTCGCCGATGACCTCTCAGTGCCTGGCAAAGCAAATCATGCCGGAGGAGGCGTGACGGTGAACGGTATGTTCACCAGTGTCGCGGACAATAGTTTCACGGACATGGTAAGTCGAGCCGGACGAGGCCTCGAAGGCTACCGTCGTCTGTGGTGATGTGGAAGAAATACGCAATCATGCAAACGCCAGACTGGAAATATCCGGGTAAGCTGCTGTTCTCCTCGCTGCTTTTCGTCCTGGCCGGGACGGCGGCAGGCCACGCCTTCGACATCAATGCCGGCGTGAGCAAGGAGTCAGGACCCTTCGACCTCTTCAAATTCGGTTTCAAGGCCTACAAGAACGGCCAGAAGCAGGAGGCTGTCGAAGCCTATCGCTATGCCGCGGAGAAGGGGCATACCGGCTCGCGCTGGGCGCTGGCGAACATGTATGCGGACGGCGACGGAGTCGTCGAGGACGATTTCGAGGCGTTCAAGATCTACGCCGAGATCGCGAGCCAAGGCGTCGAGCCCGGTTCGGAGGACACCGGCTTCTTCGTCAACGCGCTGCTTGCGCTTGCCGGCTATTATCGCAAGGGCATTCCCGGCAGCCCGGTCAGGATCGATCTGACGCAGGCGCGCCAGCTTTATTTCCAGGTCGCCTCGACCTTCGGCGTCCCGGAGGCGCAGTTCCAGCTTGCCAGAATGATGCTGTCGGGTGAGGGCGGCAAGGCCAGCATCCAGCAAGCCAAGAAGTGGCTCAATCTGGCGCGCAAGGGCGGACATCCCGGCGCCATGGCGGTCTTCGGAAACCTGATTTTCCAGGAAGGCCAGAGTGTTCGCGGTCTCGCGTTCATGACCGCCGCACTGGACAAGTGCAATCCGTCGGACTGTCTGTGGATGCAGGATTTGCAGGAGCAGGCCTTCTCTCTGGCCAGCGAAGACGACCGCCGTGTGGCGATCGCGCTCGCTCCGGAGATCTACCACCAGCCGGAATAACGGCTGCCCTCAGGCCGCCTCGAAATCGAACCAGCCTGACACCGGCACGTGGTCGGAGGGCTTTTCCCACGTCCGCACGTGCTTTTCGATCTGCGCGGCACGGAAGCGGTCGGTCGCCTCGGGCGAGAGCAGAAGATGGTCGATGCGGATGCCGTTGTTCTTCTGCCACGCACCGGCCTGATAGTCCCAGAAGGAATAGAGTTTGGTCTCGTCCGTCGTGGCGCGCACCGCGTCGACGAAGCCGAGATGTTCGAGCCGGCGGAACGCCTCGCGCGTCTGCGGCAGGAAAAGTGCGTCGCCGGCCCAGACCAACGGGTCATGGCAGTCGTAAGGCTCGGGGATGACGTTGTAGTCGCCGGCGAGGATCAGCGGCTCCTCAAGTGCCAGCCGGCTTTCGGCGAACGTCTTCAGACGCTCCATCCAGGCGAGCTTATAGGGATATTTTACCGGATCGTGGGGGGGATTGCCGTTCGGCAGGTAGAGCGAGCAGACGCGTAGTGCCCCGCCCTTGACCGAGAAAACGCCTTCGATGAAGCGCGACTGTTCGTCTCCATCGCCGTCGGGCAGGCCGCGATTGACCTCGTCAGGCTTGATCTTCGAAAGCAGCGCGACCCCGTTGAAGCCCTTCTGTCCGTGCGTCTCGACATGATAGCCGAGCGCCTCGATCTCAAATCTCGGAAAGCCGGCGTCCTCCGATTTGATCTCCTGAAGGCAGACGATGTCGGGAGCGGAGCTCTTCAGCCACTCGCAGAGATTTGCGATGCGCGCTTTCACCCCGTTGATGTTCCAAGTGGCGATCTTCATGGACTGCTTCCCTTCGTCTTCTCTTCTTCATAGACGACAGGGCGGATTTTGCCACCGGCTTTTGTGTTTTGTCGGCCGCGGCCCCTTTGACATTCGGTGACAACACTCCATTCTTCCCTGGCCGGCTCACGGGGGAGGTAGAGCCGGCGGCCGCTCCTTTTGGGGCAAAGAGCGCCGGGCGACAAACGTCCGCAAGAAAAGGGGACACTGCTCATGTCAAATGTCAGTACCAAAGTGCACCCGGTCGATGAGGTGCTGCCGATGTCGCGGCTTGCGACACTCGGCCTGCAACACGTTCTCGTCATGTATGCCGGCGCCATCGCCGTACCACTCATTATCGGCCGCGCGTTGAAACTGCCGCCGGAAGACGTCGCCTTTCTGATCTCCGCGGACCTGTTCACCTGCGGCATCGTCACGCTGATCCAGTCGCTCGGCGTCACCCAATGGTTCGGTATCCGCCTGCCGGTGATGATGGGCGTCACGTTCGCGTCCGTCGGTCCGATGGTCTCCATCGCCAATATCTCGGGCGGAGCCGATGGCGCACGCCTCATCTTCGGATCAATTATCGGTGCCGGCATAGTCGCCATGCTGATCGCGCCGCTGGTCAGCCGCCTTCTGCGCTTTTTCCCGCCGGTCGTAACCGGCACGATCATCCTTATCATCGGCGTTTCGCTGATGAGGATCGGCATCAACTGGATCTTCGGAAATCCATTTGGGCCGACGGCGCCAAGCCTTGTCGATCCGGCGCACGCCAAATGGCTCGAGGACATTAGGACCCTGGCAGCGGCCAGTGCCGGCGCGATCCCCGAAATCCCACCGAAGCTTGGCCTTGCGGCGAGTGTGCCCAACGCGGCTTATGCTCCCCTGTCGGGGATGGCTGTCTCGGCCGTCGTATTGGTATCGATCCTGCTGGTCGCACGTTTCGCCAGGGGTTTCGTCGCCAATATTTCGGTGCTCCTCGGCATCGTCATCGGCGGTATTCTTGCCGCGGCCACGGGCATGATGACTTTCGACAAGGTGGCGAATGCTGCCTGGTTCGCGCCGGTCCTGCCCTTTCATTTCGGCACGCCGATCTTCAACCCGGTCCTGATCGTCACCATGACCATCGTCATGCTCGTCGTCATGATCGAGTCGACCGGCATGTTTCTGGCCCTCGGTGAGATGACCGGCAAGCCGGTCACTCAACCGATGCTGGCGGCGGGCCTTCGTTCCGACGGGCTCGGCACGCTGATCGGCGGTATCTTCAATACCTTTCCGTATACGAGCTTCTCACAGAATGTCGGCCTCGTTGGCGTCACCGGCGTCAGGTCGCGTTTCGTCTGCGTCGCGGGCGGGGTGATTCTGATCGTCCTCGGTCTGCTTCCGAAAATGGCGGCGCTGGTGGAATCGTTGCCGACTGTCGTCCTCGGCGGCGCCGGTTTGGTGATGTTCGGCATGGTCGCCGCGACCGGGATCCGGATCCTTTCGGGCGTGGACTTCAAGACCAGCCGCAACAATCTATTCGTCGTCGCTGTATCCGTTGGTGTCGGCATGATCCCGCTGGTCGCGCCGAACTTCAAGCAGTGGATGCCGCATGGCATTCATCCGCTGATCGATTCCGGCATTCTTTTGGCCTCGATTTCGGCCGTGGTGCTGAATGTCTTCTTCAACGGGACCTCTTCCGCCAGTGAAGCGGAAGTGCGCAGGGCTGCCATGGCCGGCGATGGAGGTCACTGACAACGACAACCGGCCGGGCTGGAGCCCGGCCGGTTTTCACAGCAGTATTCGCGAAATCAGATCGAAAAACTGGTCCCGCAGCCGCAACTGGCGACAGCGTTCGGATTCTTGATCTGGAAGGACTGGCCGAGCAGGTTGTCGACGAAGTCGATCTCCGAACCGGTCATGTAGACAAGCGAGATCGGATCGATGACGACTGTCGCGCCGTCCTTGGTGATGACGAGATCGTCGGATTCCGGCGCGCCTTCGAGGTCGAACTTGTAGGAGAAGCCGGAGCAGCCTCCACCTTCGACGGAGACGCGCAGGGCGCGCTTGTCCTGTTCGGCGGCAACCACGGCTGCGATCCTCTTTGCCGCGGCATCGGAAAGGGTGACGGTCGATTCGCTCATTTGTCCTCCTGACGGGTTCAAGGCCCGTGGAAAATCGGTGGTTGATCCCCGCAGGCGGCGGGAAGCGGGGTCCGTCCGCGCCATTTCGCCGGCAAATCGGCTCCCCGTGCGCTCTCATGCTTGCGGGATCATCTGCTATAGGTATGAAGGCGAGCAACGGGCGTCAATGGGGATGAGACGGAACGAACGATGACGATCGACAGGACTGCGTTGGGTTTCGGCACTGGTGAGCGGGCGGTCTATGCGGCCGACCCCTGGTCGTCCCGCGGGCGGCTGTTTGCCGAAGTGAGCAGCCCGACGCGCTCCGACTTCCAGCGCGACCGCGACCGCATCGTCCACACGACGGCCTTTCGACGGTTGAAGCACAAGACGCAGGTCTTCATCGGCACGGACAGCGATCACTACCGGACCAGATTGACGCATACGATCGAGGTTGCCCAGATCGCCCGTGCGCTGGCGAGAGCCCTCAAGCTGGACGAGGATCTCGCCGAGGGAGTGGCGCTGGTACACGACTTCGGCCACACGCCGTTCGGCCACACGGGCGAGGACGCGCTTCACGACGTGCTGAAGCCCTATGGCGGCTTCGACCACAATGCGCAGTCTCTGAGGATCGTGACGAAGCTCGAGCGTCGTTATGCCGAATTCGACGGGCTGAACCTCACCTGGGAGACGCTCGAAGGTCTGGTGAAGCACAACGGGCCGCTCCTGACGCCGCAGGGCGAGGGGACGCGGGGGCCTGTCCCGAAGCCGATCCGCGACTATTGCGAGCTTCACGATCTCGAAATCGATACCTTTGCAAGCCTGGAGGCGCAGGTCGCGGCGATTGCCGACGATATCGCCTACAACACGCACGATATCGATGACGGATTGCGCTCCGGCTACCTGACCTTCGAGATGTTGGAGGACGTGCCTTTCCTCGCAGGGTTGATGGCGGAAGTGCACGGTCTTTATCCGCGGCTGGAGCCGAGCCGCTTCACCCACGAGATCACACGCCGACAGATCACCCGGATGGTGGAGGACGTGATCTCGGTCGCACAGGAACGTCTGCGGGAGATCAAGCCCGGCTGTGCGGCGGATGTTCGCCACGCCGACCGCGTGATCGCGACCTTCTCCGCGGGAATGGCGGAGACCGACCGGCAGATCAAGCGCCTTCTGTTCAGCCGCATCTACCGTCATCCCGACATCATGCGCATCCGCGCCGGCGCGGCCCAGATCGTCACCGATCTCTTCCATGCCTACATGCGAGATCCGTCGCTGATGAGCAGCCACTACTGGGTCGATCACATCGCCGGACTCGACCAGCCCGCCAAGGCCCGTCACGTGGGCGACTATCTGGCGGGGATGACCGACACCTATGCGGTCAACGCCCACCGCCGTCTGTTTGACCGGACTCCCGATTTACGCTAGGCAGCGGCCAGCAAATTCCCCCGTACATAACCGGAGCTCGACGCATCCGGCGTGGAAAACGAACATGAATCTCTTCGCTGACTTCGAAACAAGAATTAAGAACGCGCTCGAAACCTTGGAAATCGTGAAGGAAAAGCGTTCCTCGCTTGATTTCGGACGAATTGTCGTCGAGCCGCCGCGCGATGCGAGCCACGGTGATGCTGCGACGAATGCGGCGATGGTGTTGTCGAAGCCGCTGGCGACCAATCCTCGCGCTCTGGCGGAGATCATCTGCGAGAAGCTGAAGGAGGACGGAGACATTTCCGAAGTGTCCGTCGCCGGCCCCGGCTTCATCAACATCCGCCTGTCGACGGCATACTGGCAGCGGCTGCTCTCCTCTATGATCGCTGAAGGAACCGACTTCGGACGCTCCTCGGTCGGCGCCGGTCGCAAGGTCAACGTCGAATACGTCTCGGCAAATCCGACAGGTCCGATGCATGTCGGCCACTGCCGTGGTGCGGTCGTGGGTGACGCGCTCGCCAATCTCCTGCAGTTCGCCGGCTACGAAGTCGCCAAGGAATACTACATCAACGATGCCGGCGCGCAGATCGACGTTCTGGCCCGCTCCGTGTTTCTGCGCTATCGCGAGGCCCTGGGCGAGGACATCGGCGAGATCCCGTCCGGCCTCTATCCGGGGGATTACCTGGTTCCGGTCGGCAAGGCGCTGGCTGAGGAGTACGGCGTCAGGCTCCACAACATGCCGGAAGAGCAGTGGCTGCAGATCGTCAAGGACAAGGCGATCGACGCCATGATGGCGATGATCCGCGAGGACCTCGCCGAACTCAACGTCCACCATGACATCTTCTTCTCGGAGCGCACGCTGCACGCCAACGGCGCGGCGGCGATCCGGACCGCGATCAACGATCTCACTTTCAAGGGCCACGTCTATCGCGGAACCCTGCCGCCGCCGAAGGGGCAGCTTCCCGAGGACTGGGAGGATCGCGAGCAAACGCTCTTCCGTTCGACCGAGGTCGGTGATGACATCGACCGGCCGCTGATGAAGTCGGACGGCAGCTATACTTACTTCGCCGCCGACGTCGCCTACTTCAAGGACAAGTTCGATCGCGGTTACGACGAGATGATCTATGTGCTCGGCGCCGACCACGGTGGTTACGTCAAGCGCCTGGAAGCGGTCGCGCGGGCGGTTTCGGGCGGCAAGACCAAGCTCACCGTTCTTCTTTGCCAGCTCGTCAAGCTCTACCGCGACGGCGAGCCGGTGAAGATGTCCAAGCGGTCCGGGGACTTCGTGACGCTGCGCGATGTCGTCGAGGAGGTCGGCCGCGATTCCGTCCGGTTCATGATGCTTTACCGCAAGAACAGCGAGCCGCTGGACTTCGACTTTGCCAAGGTGACGGAACAGTCGAAGGACAATCCGGTCTTCTACGTGCAGTATGCGCACGCCCGCTGCATGTCGGTGTTCCGCCAGGCGAAGGAAGCATTCCCCGATCTCGACTTCGACGGGCTCGACCTGTCGTCTGCGGTGAAGGGGATGATCGAGGATCCGGCCGAGCTGCAGCTGGTTGCGAAGCTTGCCGAATATCCGCGCGTGATCGAAGGTGCCGCACAGTCACAGGAGCCTCATCGCGTCGCGTTTTACCTCTATGATCTCGCCAGTTCTTTCCACGCGCACTGGAATAAAGGCAAGGATCAGCCGGAATTACGATTTGTTAACGATAAAAACCGAGAATTGAGCATCGCCAGGCTTGGGCTGGTGCGTGCTGTCGCCTCTGTTCTGAAGTCCGGACTGACCATTACGGGCACTGATGCTCCGGTTGAAATGCGATAGTATTGTCACCATTTCCCCACAAAGCACTGGCATGGCGTGTAGTCGCGTTAGTGAGTGGAACTAGGTAATGGTACAGAAACAAGCCGCATTCAACAGTCGACTGGGCGGTGAAGACTTCGCTGACGATGATCCGTTGGCGGAGCTGGCCCGGATTGTCGGCTTCGAGCCGCCCGCCGCTCGCGACGTGCCGCGTGAACCGCAGATCGTCGAAGGCCCTGCGGTGCCGGTACCATCGGTCGAGCCTCCGTTCAGTCTGGAAGACGAGCTCCTGCGGGAGTTCGAAAACTACGAACGTGGTGAGCCGCTGGCGGCTCCGCAGGTCGATGCGCCGATGGCGCGGCTCGACGTCGCTCCGGTTGTCGAGGAGGCCGTGCCGGTTCTCGATGCGATCGAGGAGGGCGAGGAGCTCGAACTGAACACGGCCGGAGCAAACGAGGCCGTGTTGGCGGAGGCCGAAGAAAGCTTCCGGAATGCCGAGCAGGCCTTTGTTCCCGAAACGGCGGAGACGATGTCCTCCGACCTCGCCGACGAACTCGAGATGGCGGTGTCCGCCAGCCCCGTTGAGCCGGTCTGGCCGAGAGGCGAAACGGAGCCGCGCCTGAGGTTGCCGCTTGCCAACTTCCATGTCCCGCAGCCGTCCGCCCCGCGTGTGGAGCCCTCGTTCGCGGTCGAGCGAGAAGAGCCTGTCGCCGCCGCTGTGGACGAGGCGCCGCGCCTGAGCCCGGTCGAAACATCAAGCTGGATGTCCGGCACCGGGCTGCAGACGATCGAACGTGCTGCATCCGACGGTCACGCGACCGGGCAGCCGTCGCCTTTATCCGACTTCGACGTGTTTTCTGCCGGTACGTCGGGCCACGACGCGCCGGCCGTTGCAGTGCCTGAGCGTCCGCCGGTGTCCACGACACCTGCTGCGCGGACGGAACCTGACTTCTCCTTCTCCTTTGCAGACGAGCTTGCCGCCGACGAAGAGCAGACCCGGCCCGTTCCTCAGGCCGAACCGGCGGCGACGGCTGCCGCGCCCTCGGCGGCCATCGACGAGGATGTGTTCGATCCCTTCGCGGATGGTGCGTTCGAACTCGATCTCGACGACATCGAACTCGATTTCTCAGACCTCGAGATAGAGCCGGAAGCAGAGAAGCCTGTTGAGGCCGACCTTCGTGGCGAGCCCGCAGCCGCTGTGGCGCTGCCCGCACCAGCTGAAACCGCAACACCTGCGGTCACTCCGGCTGCTGCCGCCGCTCCGCTCCCGGCCTTCGTCGCCGCACCTGCCAGCACCATGCCGGCGATGCCGGAGGACGAGGAATTGCCCTTCGACCTCTCGGAAATCGCCGAGCAGGATGAAAATCCTGAAACGATCGCGGTTCTGGACGTGCCGGAGCTTCCGGTTCACGAACACAAGGAACCTGTCGCCCCCCGCCACGATTACGAGCTCGACATCGATACCGAGCTGGCGTCGCTTCTGAGCGAGGCGGTCGTTCCCGCCGCGGCAGCGGCACCTGCCGCCGCACAGCCCGCCGCAGCCCCGGCGGCTGCTGCCGCACCGGCGATCGCCGACGATTTCGAGGCGTTCGAAAAGGCACTCGAACAGGACCTCAAGCGCTCCTACGAGGGCGAGAAGGGTTTTGCCGGCGCCGTCAACCGCATTCCGCTTCAATCGGCCGCCGATGAGATTGATTACGACGAACCGCGGCCCTCCCGCGCCCGGCTTCTGGCGGCGTCTGCCGCCGGCGTGCTGGTGCTCTTGGCCGGTGGTGGTCTCTATGCCTGGATGACGGGGTCGGAATCCTCCGTTCTCGGCTCGGGTGAGCCGGTCGTGATCGCCGCCGACAAGGAGCCGGTCAAGGTGGTTCCGGAGGACAAGGGCGGCAAGACGGTGCCGAACCAGGACAAGGCTGTCTATGACAGGGTCGCCGGCGCCGCCGTCGACGATCCCAAGCAGCCAAGCCTGATCTCGTCGAGCGAGGAGCCGGTCGACGTCGTCCAGAAGACGCTGATTCCGGAGACCTTGCCGCTCGAAGGTGAAAACGAGCCGGATGCCATGCCGACGCCGGTCGGCGAAACGGAAGACCCGCGGCTGTTGCCGAGCGACCAGTCTGCGGACCAGCAGGCCGCAGGCAGCACCAGCGACCCCGTGACGATCGCGCCGCGCAAGGTGCGCACGATGATCGTCCGTCCGGATGGAACACTGGTGGCGCAGGAAGTCGAGCAGCCGACGGCGGAGGCGACGACTCCGCAGGCCGCCGCTGTTCCGCAGGCGCCGGCTGCTCCGGCGCTTGCTCCGCCGACGACGGAACCCGTCGGGCAAACCCCGGCTGCGCCCACGGTGCCCTCGGATACGGCGAACCAGCCGCAGACTGTTGCCGAACTTGCAGCACCGGCCGCCGCACAGCCCGCCACCGGCGCCGCGACCCCTGCGGCGGAAACGGCCGCGGCACCCGCGGAACCTGCGCCTGCGGAGACGACCGCCGCTCCGGCAGTCTCTGCTCCGGTCCCGACGGCACGCCCGGCAGAGCAGCCGGTCAACGTGGTGAGTACGGTCACCGAACGCGGTAATGTGAAGCCGGTCGAAACCGCGGCGGCGTCTCCCGACGCTGCGGCCGCCCCGGCGCTGGCCGCCGGCGGTTACGTGGTCCAGATCGCTTCGCTGCCTTCGGAAGCGGATGCCGAGAAGTCCTACAAGAATCTCTCGGCGAAGTTCGCGAGCGTGATCGGCGGTCGTGGCTACGAGATCAAGAAAGCGGAGATTGCCGGCAAGGGGACCTATTATCGGGTCCGTATCGCAGGCGGGAGCAAGGATGAAGCCGTCGCCCTGTGCGAGCGTTACAGGGCGGCCGGCGGCACCTGCCTGGTGGCGAAGTAACGTCGGAACCCGAAAATTCGATGATGAGATGGCGGAAACCCCGTGTTTCCGCCATTTTTCTTGTGCATGACCTTGCGTGGCGCTTCGGCTTTTCACCCGCGCCTCTTATGATTCGGGCATGAGCACCAACAAAGCGATGATCCTGGGCTGCAGCGGCCTGAAGCTGACCGCCGACGAAAAGGCCTTCTACCGGGACGAACAGCCCTGGGGCTTCATCGTCTTCGCCCGCAATCTGTCCGAGCCTTCGCAGATCGGGGATCTGGTGGCAGAGATGCGCGATACCGTCGCCGGCCGTAATGCGCCGGTGCTGATCGACCAGGAAGGCGGCCGCGTCCAGCGCATCCGCGAGCCGATCGCCCCGCGTTATCCTTCTGCCGCCGTGCTCTGCGACATCTATCGCCGCGACCGTGGCCAGGGGCTGCGTGCCGCCTGGCTGATGTCGCGGCTTCATGCCTTCGATCTTCTCAGACTCGGCATCAACGTCGACTGCCTGCCGGTGCTCGACGTACCGGTGGAGGGGGCGAGCAACGTCATCGGCGATCGCGCCTACGGAACCGATCCGGTGACCGTCGGGGAAATGGGCGAGGCGGCTGCGGCGGGGCTCAAGTCCGGCGGCGTCCTGCCGGTCATGAAGCATATTCCTGGCCACGGCCGTGGTATGGCGGACTCCCACCACGAACTGCCGGTAGTGACGACGCCCCTTTCCGAGCTGGAAGCCCACGATTTCGCGCCGTTCAAGCGGCTCCGCAACGAGCTCATGGCGATGAGCGCCCATGTTGTCTACACGGCGGTCGATCCAGATCACCCGGCCTCGACCTCGCGCAAGGTGATCGACGAGATCATCCGTGGCCGCATCGGCTTCGATGGCCTGCTGATCTCAGACGATTCCTCGATGAACGCGCTCAAAGGCACGCTCGGCGAACGCGCGGCGGCGATCGTCGCCGGTGGTGGCGACATCGTCCTTCACTGCAATGGCGTGATGGAGGAAATGCGAGCGGTCGCCGCGCAGGTTCCGCCGCTTGTCGGCAGGTCTCGTGAACGGGCCGCCGCTGTCGAAGCGGCTTTGGCATCGGTGGGCGAGGCGGACGAGGTTGCATTGCGTGAAGAGTTCGAGAGCCTGAGGGCGTCGGCATGAACGGCCGCCCCGGACAGGCGCCGGCCGACCGCCAGAGAACCGGAGGGCAGGGGGTGTCCGCCGCCACGCCGATGGACAAGCTCTGGCAGGAAGCCGACGCCGAACGCCTGTCCGGCGAGCCGGCGCTCGTCATTGACGTGCAGGGTTTCGAAGGTCCGCTCGACCTCCTGCTCTATCTCGCCCGCAACCAGAAGGTCGACCTCTCGCGGATTTCCGTTCTGGCGCTCGCCGAACAGTATCTCGAATTCATCGAGACCGCCCGCCGCATCCGTATCGAGCTGGCGGCCGACTATCTGGTGATGGCGGCGTGGCTCGCCTACCTGAAATCCCGCCTCCTGATCCCGCAGCAGGCGAAGGACGACGGTCCTTCGGGCGAGGAGATGGCGGCAACGCTTGCCTTTCGGCTCAAACGGCTGGAGGCGATGCGCGAAGCGGCGACGCGCCTCATCAACCGCAACCGCCTCGGTCGTGATGTCTATGCGCGCGGTGCGCCCGAACATGTGCCGACGCGGGTCGAATCCGCCTACGAGGCGACGCTCTACGACTTGTTGACGGCCTATGCAGCGTTGCGCCAGCGTCAGTCGATCACCCAGGTGACGATCGAACGGCGCCGCGTCTGGTCGCTGGCCGATGCCCGCGCCATATTGACGCGAATGATCGGCGAGATCGGCGACTGGACGACGCTCGACCAGTATCTCTTGCGCTATGCGACGACGCCCGAGGAACGGGTAACGGCGATCGCGAGCGCCTTTGCGGCCTCGCTGGAACTTGTCCGCGAGGGGCGCCTCGAAATCCGTCAGGAGGGCGCCTTCACGCCGATCTACATGCGTGGCGGCCCGCGGGCCGCCGAACTCGCGTCGTCGGAGTGAGCGCGATGGTGGAGGCCTTGCAGGAGGAGCGGTTGGATCTCGGCGACGACGAGGAATTCACGCCCGAACGCGAGCGCGCCGAACGGGAGGCCCTCAGGATCGCGGAAGCGCTGGTGTTCGCGTCCGCCGAACCCGTCTCGGAGAAGTTTCTGGCGGATCGCCTGCCGCGTGGCGCGAACGTGGCTGCATTGATGCGGACGCTGAAGGTCGAATATGCCGGCCGCGGCGTGAACCTCGTGCAGATTGGCGACCATTGGGCTTTCCGCACCGCGGCCGATATCTCCTTTGTCATCCGCAAGGAGGAAAGCG
>DATGWU010000086.1:0-6206 GCA_035299345.1 Rhizobium sp. | reverse complement strand
GGATCTCCAGCGCTTTCAATGCCTCATGGAATTCGGCGATCGGCGCGCCCTTCTTGATCGGATACCAGAGGCAGTAGGTTCCCGTCGCAAAGCGGCGATAGGCCTTGGCGAGGCCATCGACCAGCCGCTCGTATTCGCCTTCTGCCTCGAAGGGCGGATCGACGAGCACGATGCCGCGCTTCTCCTTCGGCGGCAGGTGCGCGCCGAGCGCCAGCCAGCCGTCGAGTTCGGTCACCCGCACCTGGTAGTCGCCTTCGAACAGCCGGGCGAGGGCGCGGCTATCGTCGGGGTGGAGCTCCATCGCCGAAAGCCGGTCCTGTGCGCGGAAGAGCATCCGCGCGAGCTTCGGCGAGCCCGGATAGAGGGTGATCGGCCCTTTCGGATTGAGCGCGCGGATGGCGTCAAGATAGGGTGCCAGAAGAGCCGAGACGTTGTCCGGAAGATCGGCTTCCATCAGCCGGCCGATGCCGTCGCGCCACTCGCCGGTCTTCTGGGCCTCGCCGGAGGAGAAGTCGTAGAGCCCGATGCCGGCATGGGTGTCGAGCACCCGGAATGCCTTGTCCTTCTGCTGCAGATAGACGATCAGGCGCGCCAGCACGGCGTGCTTCAACACATCGGCGAAGTTGCCGGCGTGGTAGATGTGGCGGTAGTTCATCTGTGTTTCCGATGGCTCTTATGAATTCTTGGAATGGACCTTTAAGGTGCCTGCCGCTTGCCATATACATGCGGGCATGAACATCGCGAGCCCCATCCGAACCCGTTCCGTCGGTCATACGGCCTGTCCGCACGACTGTCCATCCACCTGCGCGCTCGATGTCGATATCGACGAAAACGGCCGCATCGGACGCGTCCGCGGGGCCGCCGACAACGATTACACGGCCGGCGTCATCTGCGCTAAGGTCGCGCGCTACGCCGAGCGGCTCTACCATCCGGGCCGGCTGCTGACGCCGAAGCGGCGCAAGGGTGGCAAGGGCGAGGGAGCCTGGCAGGAAGTTTCCTGGGACGAAGCGCTCGACGAGATCGCCGACGCCTTCGTCAGGGCCGAGCAGGCGCATGGCAGCGAGGCGGTGTGGCCCTATTTTTACGCCGGCACGATGGGACAGGTGCAGCGCGACTCGATCGAGCGCCTGCGCCACGCCAAGCGCTATTCCGGCTTCATGGGCACGATCTGCACCAACATGGCCTGGACCGGCTACGTGATGGGTACCGGGGCACTGCGCGGCATCGATCCCCGCGAGATGGCCAAGGCCGATTGCGTCGTCATCTGGGGTACCAATGCGGTCGCCACCCAGGTCAACGTGATGACGCATGCGACCCGCGCCCGCAAGGAACGCGGCGCCAAGATCGTCGTCGTCGACGTCTACGATAACCCGACGATGAAACAGGCGGATATCCGCCTCATCCTTCGGCCCGGAACCGATGCGGCGCTCGCCTGCGCGGTCATGCACATCGCCTTCCGCGACGGCCATGCCGACCGAGCCTACATGGATAAGTTCACCGACGATCCGGCCGGACTGGAGGCGCACCTCGCGACCCGCACGCCGCAATGGGCGGCGGCGATCACGGGGCTTTCGGTCGAGGAGATCGAGGCCTTCGCCCGGCTCGTCGGCACGACGAAGAAGACCTTCTTCCGCCTCGGCTACGGTTTTGCCCGCAGCCGCAACGGCGTCGCCCAGATGCACGCGGCGCTCAGCGTGCCGACCGTCCTCGGCAGCTGGCAGTACGAGGGCGGCGGCGCCTTTCACAACAACGGCGACATCTTCCGCCTGAACAAGGCGGAGCTGATGGGCACGTCCTATCTCGATCCCGATGTCCGCGTCCTCGACCAGTCGCAGATCGGCCGGGTGCTGACCGGAGACGCGGAGGCGCTGCGCCACCGCGGGCCGGTGACGGCGCTCCTGATCCAGAACACCAATCCGGCCAATGTCGCGCCGGAGCAGCGCCTGGTGAAACGGGGCTTCCTGCGCGACGACCTCTTCGTCGCGGTCCACGAGCAGTTCATGACCGAGACGGCAGAGCTTGCCGACATCGTGTTGCCGGCCACCATGTTCGTCGAGCACGACGACATCTACCGCGCCGGCGGCCAGAGCCATATCCTGCTCGGGCCGAAGATCGTCGAGCCGCCGGCGACGGTGCGCACCAATCTCTTCGTCATCGAGGAACTGGCAAAGCGCCTCGGCGTCGCCGACCGCCCTGGATTCGGGCTGACGGAGCGCGAACACATCGACCGCATGCTGAAGGCGAGCGGCAAGCCCGGCTTCGACGTACTGGCCGACGAGAAGTGGCTGGAGTGCCAGCCTCCCTTCGAGGAGGCGCATTTCCTGAACGGCTTCGGCTATCCCGACGGCAAGTTCCGCTTCAGTCCCGACTGGGCGGGTGCCCCGGCGCCGAACCGGCCGCCGGCCTCCGTCGGCATCCTCGGGCCGGTCGATCAACTCCCGGCCTTCCCCGATCAGGTGGACATCATCGAGGTCACTGATGCCGAGCATCCCTTCCGGCTTGCGACCTCTCCCGCGCGCAATTTCCTGAATTCGAGCTTTTCCGAAACCCGGACCTCGGCCGAGAAGGAGGGCAGACCGGAAGTGATGGTCAATCCGTCCGACGCCGCACGGCTGGGCATCGAGCCCGGCGACCTCGTCCGCCTCGGCAACCGCCGTGGCACGCTGCGCATCCATGCCCGCGTGACGGACGCGGTGAAGCCGGGCGTGCTGGTCGCGGAAGGAATCTGGCCGAACAAGGCGCATGTCGACGGCGAGGGCATCAACGTGCTGACGGGCGCCGACGCGGTCGCGCCCCACGGAGGCGCGGCCTTCCACGACAACAAGGTGTGGCTCGCTAAGGACCCGGCATGAGCAAATTCGACCGTACCGGGATCACCATCCGCAAGGACGAGACGCTCTGGAAGGGCTGGAGCCATCTCAGGCGCGTCACCTTCGACTACCGCCGCGACGACGGCCGTGAGACCGAACTCGTCTGGGAGGTCTTCGACCGCGGCCGCGCCGTGGCGATCCTGCTCTTCGATCCGACGCGCGAGACCGTCGTTCTCGTGCGGCAGTTCCGCATTCCAGTCCATCTGATGGGTGATCCGGCGTTCCTGCTGGAGGTTCCGGCAGGCGGCGTCGAGGAGGACGACCCCGAAGCGGCCGTCTGCCGCGAGGTGCTCGAGGAAACCGGCTACCGGATCGACAGTCCGCGTTTCCTGTTCGCCGCCTATACGTCGCCCGGATCGCTGACGGAGAAGGTCTATTTCTACGCGGCGACTGTGACGTCCGCCGACAAGGTGGCCGACGGTGGTGGCCTCGACCACGAGCATGAGGATCTGGAGCTCTCGGAAATCGCCCTCGACGAGGCGCTTGCGATGATCGGGACGGGCGCGATCTGCGACGCCAAGACGATCATGCTGCTGCAGTGGGCGGCGCTGAACCGCGAAAACCTTGTCCGGGCAGCGCAGTTGCAGCCCCAGGAAGGCTAAGGGGCGGCGCGTCGCACCGCCCCGGAAGCGTTGTCAGAACGTACCCTTGAGGCCGAAGGATACCGACATCGACTGGAAGGTTGCGCCGGCCGCGTCCTTCTCCGAACCCACGAGGGTATCCGTCGTCGTGTCGTAATACTTCATGTCGCCATAGGCGTGGAATACCTGCTGGTAGGCACCGGAGACGTAGAGCGAGGCGCTCTCGGTCAGTGCGTAATCGACGGAAACCTTGGCGCCGACCATCGGGGCCGCCTTCATGCTGTCGTAGAAGCGCAGGTCGCGCTGCCAGTGGTCGTCGATGTCATCGATGCCGAAGCTCAGGCCGCCTTCCAGGCCGCCGCTGATCGTGAACTTGCCGACCTTGTGCTCGCCGTTGACGCTGAGGAATCCGACCGGGATCTGCTGCTGGTAGCTGATGCCCTTTTCGCCGGGCGTGAACGTGCCGGTCAGGTCGCGGAAGAGCGGGTCGCCGCTCGAATAGATGTAGGAGCCGCCGTATGCGGTCCATTTGACGTCGGTGTAACGGAAGCCGAGGCCGACGGCGAGATTGGTGCTGTCGTCGCTGTAGACCGCGCGGTCGACTTCCAGCGAGCCGCTGAAATAATGGTCGAGCTGGGTATCGGGATGGGTGGAGCGGTCGCTCCATTCGTCATGCGTCGCGCTCATCCAGTCGTAGTCGACCATGTGGCCGTCGCCGCCGGTGCCGACGTTGAAATCGCCGCGGATGCTCCAGTTCTTGTCGAGCTGGGCGTCGGCGCCGATGGTGAAGAGCGTGATACCCTTGCTTTCCCAGTTGAGCTCGCTGAGCTTCTTGCCGTTGTTGTAGACGAATTCGTCGGCCTTGACGTTGGCGAGCCCGACGCCGCCGAAGATCACGAAGCTGCCGTCGGACGAGGAGAACAGCGTGTCCTCCGCGAGGGCTGCCGTCGGTGCGGTGAGCAGGAGGCAGCAGGCCGCTGCCGATTTGAAGTTCCGGTAATGCATTTGAGACCCCCGTTGCTAATCACTTGGAAGGGGCCAACTATGAAAGGAAGCCTTTTGTAATCAACGGCTTGGAGAGGCCATATCTGGGTCCACCTTGGTCCAATAGTGGGTCCAAAAATGGTCGATCGAGATGTGCGTGAAGAGTAATGCGCAGGGCGAGCACGCGTCACGTGCGGACCGGTTGACGCTCCCGCCGTGGCCGCTATCTTGCGGCATCTCTCTCGGACGGAAGGAAACGGTTATGGCGGACGGCGCGCCGAAATGGGCTCTTGTCACCGGTGCGACGGGCGGGCTCGGCCGCGCGTTCTGCGAGGCGCTCGCCCGGCGCGGCTATAATCTCGTGGTTTCTGCAAGGCGCGCGGCTCCCCTCGAGGAGCTTGCTGAAGCCCTGCGCGCCGGCCATGGAGTCGAAATCGCGGTCGAGCCGGCCGATCTCGCCGGGGCCGGCGCGGCGCAGGCCCTGAAGCGCGCCGTCGAGGCACGCGGCATTGCCGTCGAGACACTGGTCAACAATGCCGGCTTCGGGCTCCACGGACGCTTCCACGCCCAGCCGGCCGAGGCGGTCGGCGGCATGGTGGCGGTCAACGTCGCCGCCCTCACCGAGCTCACCCACGCCTTCGCCGCCGACATGGCCGAGCGTGGCGGCGGCCATGTCCTGCTCGTCGCGAGCACCGCGGCCTTCCAGCCGGTCCCCGGTTACGCCGTCTATGCGGCCAGCAAAGCCTATGTACTCTCGCTTGCGCACGCGCTGCATGAGGAACTGCGCCGGCGCAAGGTCGTCGTTTCGGTTCTGTGTCCGGGGCCGACGGAGACGGAATTCTGGGCGCGGGCCGACCATGTGCTCAAATGGGGCGCACGGGCCGACATGATGCAGCCCGGGCCCGTCGTGGAAGAGGGGCTTCGGGCGCTCTTTGCCGGAAAGCCGGCGATCGTCACCGGTCTTGCGAACCGCATCATGGCATTTTCGACGCGACTTGCCCCGCGCAGCCTGCAGGCGAAGGCGGCGGAAGTGTTCATGGGGTCGGACAAGAAAAAGAGATAGTGCTGCCGGCGTCAGGCGGAAACGAGCGTCGCGGCAGGGTCGCCGAAGAAACCGGCCCGTTCGACCGTGCCGTCGGCGAGCATGTGCACCTTGCCTTCCGCGACGAGTTTCAGCGCCAGCGGATAGGTCCGGTGCTCGACGGTGAGCACACGCGCCGCAAGGCTGTCCTCGGTGTCGTCGGGAAGGATCGGCACGACGGACTGGGCAATCACCGGCCCTTCGTCCATGCCGGCGGTGACGTAGTGCACGGTGCAGCCGCTGACGCGCATGCCGGCGTCGATCGCCCGCTGATGGGTATGCAGCCCCGGAAAGAGTGGCAGCAGGGAGGGGTGAATGTTGAGGATGCGCCCCTCATAGGGCCGGATGAAATCGGCTGACAGAAGGCGCATGTATCCGCCGAGGCAGATCAGGTCCGGCGCAATCTCGCCGAGCTTCGCGAGGATCGCCGCTTCGTGCTCCGCCTTCCCGGCATAGGCCTTGCGTTCGAAAACGAAGGTCGGAATGCCTTTCGCAGCCGCCTTGGCGAGGCCGCCGGCGGACGCCTTGTCGGAGATCACGCCGACGATTTCGGCGGGAAAATCCGCGGCTTCGGTCGCCGCCAGCAGCGCCATCATGTTGGAGCCGCCGCCGGAGATGAAGACGACGACGCGTTTGCGCGGGGTGGTCATAGAGCGAGCGTGCCCTTGTAGACGGTGCCCGCCGCACCTT
>DATGWU010000085.1:0-1715 GCA_035299345.1 Rhizobium sp. | reverse complement strand
GGTCGGAGCGCGAGCGCTCGCCGCAGGTATGGAAGACACTCGTCGAACTTGCCTTGGTCATGAAGGAGTACGCCGCAGTTGAACTGCGCTTCGAAAAGATCGGGCTCTCGAAGGAGCAGTGCTCTGAAGGAGGCCAGCGCTTCGTCCGTGCGTCCCTGCTTTTGGAGGACGACGGCAATGTTGATCCGGGCCTCGATGAGATTCGGATTCTGTGCAAGTCCCTCCTCATAGCAGGAGATCGCTTCGTCGAACTTGCCCTGTTCCTGCAAGAGTGCGGCAAGTGCGAAACGAGCGTCGACGAAATCCGAACGAAGGAGCAATGCCTGGCGATACTCGACGGCTGCGGTGTCGCTGTCGCCTTGCGCCTGGTACACCAGGCCGAGGTTGTAGCGTGCGTTGGCCAGTTGCGGTTTGAGGCGGATGGCCTGGTTCAAGGAATCCCGCGCTTCGGGGAAGCGCTGCTGGCGATAGAGAACGAAGCCGAGATTGTTATGCGCCTCGGCGTAGTCCGGGTCTGCGGCGATGGCGTCGCGGTAGCAGGCGGCGGCGAGGTCGAGTTCGCCGCGCGCGAGATGTTCGTTGCCGCGGTTCTTGTGAGCCTCGGCAGCCGCGGGATCGCGCGTGGTGGTGGCGAAAGCCTTGCTGATCCAGGCGAGCATCAGCGGTTGCCTCGGGAGGATTGCGATTCGCGCAGGTCGTGCGCGACACGGTCGATGATTTCTTCCCAAGGCTGATTCCAGAGGCGCTTGTAGTAGCGCATGGAGGGGAACCAGGGGAGATGAGGAGTGCCGAGGGTCTGCCAGGCGGTGGCGTAGTTCATCATCCAGGTGGGGACGCCGAGGGCGGCGGCGAGGAAGCTGGCGGCGGTGGGTGCGGAGACGACGAGATCGAGAGCGCGGGTGAGTGCGGCGGCCTCGTCGAGGTCGTTGAAGAGGTCGACTTCGGGAAAGACATGCAGGGGCACGCCGAAACGGCGGCGGGCGTCGTCGAGTTCGTCGGCGCAGTTGTCGTACTGGAGATTGACGAAGTGGATGCCGGGGACGGCGAAGATGGGGCCCCACAAATCGATGGTGGTGCAGTGGAGCTTGCGAGTGCCGGCGAGCAGGCTGCTGCGCCAGCAGAAGCCGACCTTGAGGCCGGGGCCGAGTTGATCGAGGCGCTCGCGCCAGTAGGCGACGCGGTCGGGGTCGGGCACGAGATAGCCGGCGCGATCGGGGAAGCTATCGAGCGTGGGGCGCAGCCAGCGGGCGAGACCGCCGGCGGACGACTGGAAGTCGAAGGACTGCAATGTCGCGGGATGGGGGGGATTGCTGGCGGCGACGACCTGCGCGCCCGGGAAGCTGCGACTGAAGAGCGGCACCAGCTTGGCGGCGCATTCGATGACGCAACTGTCGGCGCGTTCGATGGTTTCGCCGAAGAGGCTGGCGAAGAGCAACTCGTCGCCGATTCCCTGTTCGCCCCAGATCAGCAGCGACTTTCCGGCCAGCGGCTCGCCCTGCCATGCCGGATGGGGAAAGCTTCGCTTCGCGGCACCGTCCGACCGAACAAAGCGCAGTTCGTGATGCGCCCAGCCTTCGGCGAGTTTCCCGCCGCACAAACAAGCCAGCCCGAGGTTGTATTGAGCGCGCTGCTCGATGGACGGATCAAGGGCGAGCGATCGCCGGTAAGCCACCTCGGCTTCGTCGAACCTTCCCATGTCTTGCAGCAACAGCCCA
>DATGWU010000084.1:0-16832 GCA_035299345.1 Rhizobium sp. | reverse complement strand
CCAATGCGCGCTCCATACGCAACGCGCTCGACCGTGCCCGCCTGCGACAGGCAAACCGCCTCTTCGAGGAAGCGGAAGGACCGGTCAATGCGGAGCAGCTGTCGACCATCACAGCCCGTGATATCGCCGTCAGTCGAGTGTTCCGGTTCGCTGCGAATGTCAGACAGGAGGAGAACCCATGAAACGTCGAACCATCATCGCCCCTTCCGTGTTGTCCGCGGATTTCTCCCGCCTCGGCGATGAAGTCGAGGCCGTCGTGCAGGCGGGCGCGGACTGGATCCACCTGGATGTGATGGACGGCCACTTTGTGCCGAACATCACTTTCGGCCCGCCGGTCATCAAGGCGATCCGCAACCGCACCGATGCGGTGTTCGACTGCCATCTCATGATCGCGCCGGCCGATTCCTATCTCGAAGCCTTTGCCGATGCCGGCTGCGATATCATCACCGTCCATGCCGAGGCGGGCCCCCATCTCGACCGCTCGCTGCAGGCGATCAGGGCGCTCGGGAAGAAGGCCGGTGTTTCGCTCAATCCTTCCACGCCTGAAAACGTCATCGAATACGTGCTCGACCGCGTCGATCTCATTCTGCTGATGACCGTCAATCCCGGTTTCGGCGGTCAGGCCTTCATTCCGGCCGTGGTCGAGAAGGTGCGTCGTGTGCGGACGATGATTGGCAGCCGGCCGATCCATATCGAGATCGACGGCGGGGCCACACCTGCAACCGCTCCGCTGGTGGCGGCGGCCGGCGCTGACGTGCTGGTGGCCGGCTCGGCGGTCTTCAAGGGTGGTGACAAGGAGGCGTATAGGGAGAATATTAGCGCGATCCGGGCAGCCGCGGATGCAGCGCTCGGGCAGAAAGCCGCCTGACCAAATCCCGATACTTTGCAAGGAGGCAAAATGGCTGCGACCGCTCCCCTCTGTGACTTGGGCTGGAAGGCCGTCGATGCGCGACTTCCCGGTGTCGATGGCCGCACTTCGTCCATCCTTGATCACGCAGGCCCGAGAGGGCTCGTCGTCGCCTTCATCTGCAATCATTGTCCCTATGTGAAGGCGGTGATCGCCCGCATCGTCCGCGACGCGCACGATCTTGCCGGCGCGGGCATTGGATTCGTCGCGATCAACTCCAATGACGCGCTCACCTATCCGGAGGATTCCTTCGAAAACATGCAGCGCTTCTCCGCCGAGCATGCGCTGCCCTTTCCCTATCTGTACGACGAGGACCAGTCCGTCGCGCGGACCTACGACGCTGTCTGCACGCCGGATTTCTTTGGGTTCAATGCCGCCGGCGAACTGCAGTACCGCGGTCGTCTTGATGCATCGCGGAAGGAGGCCGTCGATCAAGGCCTGCGTCGCGATCTCTATGAGGCCATGCTGGAGGTCGCGAGGAGCGGTCGCGGTCCGGCGGAGCAACACGCGTCGATCGGCTGCTCGATAAAATGGAAATCGCCGTCGTGAGACGCCAGAGAAAGAGTTTCGCCCTGATGGCGCGTCTTAAGATCATCATCACATTACGCCGCTCTTGATCGGTCCCGCGCCTGAACGGGCTTTCCGTCACTTTGGTCAACCGGCACGTCCTCCGCCGGGCGATTGACGGGGGAACCGGATGCCTTTAACTTCGTCTTAGTTTCTTATCCGGGCACCGTGAGAAACCTGACGTGACGGCGACGGCCCTCTTCCGCGGGAGAGGTGACGGAGTTTGCCGTCGGGACTGAAGGTGCGACATGGACATCATCAATCTTGTTCTGACGATCTGCCTCGTAGGTTCGCCCGGCGACTGCCGCGAGCAGAGCTTGCACTTCGAGGCTTCAGGCAGTTTGCTGAACTGCCTGTTTCTAGCGCCGACGCATATCGCGAAATGGTCGGAGGAGCATCCGAACATGCGCGTCGTGAAGTGGCGGTGCGCCTATCCTTCAGGGGACATCAACATCTAGCAACGGAAGTCTGTCGACTTGCTGGTCAACGAGGGGTGAGGGAATGTGGAATATGCTTCGCTGCTGCCGTCTGTGGCTGCTTGGGGCCCTGTTGCTCGTCGGTTTTATTCCGAGCGTCGACGCAAGCGCCACCGAAACGGTCAGGGTCGGCGTCCTCAAGTTCGGAACGGTGAATTGGGAGCTCGAAACCATCAAGCACCACAAGATCGACGAGAAGCACGGTGTGAACGTCGACATCCGCTTTTTCGCCGGCGAGGATGCGACGAACGTCGCGCTGATGGCCGGCGAAGTGGACTTCATCGTCTCCGACTGGCTTTGGGTCTCCAGGCAGCGTGCGTCCGGCGAGGACCTGACGATGTTTCCGTACTCGACCTCCGTCGGCGCCCTCATGGTTCCGGCCGAGTCGCCGATAAAGTCGCTTGCAGACCTCAAGGGGAAGAAGATCGGTGTCGCTGGTGGCCCCATCGACAAGAGCTGGCTGCTTCTCCAAGGACTTGTTCGGAAGGAGAAGACCGGTGATCTCGCCGCCGACAACGACATAGCGTACGGCGCGCCTCCGCTGCTTGCGGAAAAGGCGCGACAGGGTGAACTCGATGCCGTCCTCAATTTCTGGCACTACTGTGCCCGACTGGAAGCCGCCGGTTTCCGGCGACTGGTGAGCGCCAACGAGGCGGCAGAGGCACTCGGGGCATCGGGGCCGGTATCCGCTCTCGGCTATATTTTCCATGAAGGATGGGCGAACGACCACCCGGACGCGGTCGCCGGTTTCATGGCGGCAAGCGCGGAAGCCAAGGTGCTGCTCGGCAGTTCGGATGAAGAATGGCTGCGGCTTGCTCCCGTCATAAAGGCGGAGGGCCAGGCGCTCGCGGTGCTGCGCGATCGCTATCGCGAAGGCATTCCGAAGCGGACGATCGACGACGAGGAGAAGGACGCTGCCGCGCTCTATGGGGTCCTTGCGGACCTCGGCGGCGAGAAGCTCGTCGGCTCGTCGAAGACACTGATGCCCGGCACGTACTGGAGGGCGAAATGACGATGGCGCCGGACGGGGTGACAGCTTCCTCGTCGGGACGCGCGGCAGGCCGGCGCCGCGGCTTCGGTGTCCCGGCGATGACGATCGTGATCTCCTTCGCGAGCCTTGTCCTCGCCTGGCATCTGGCTGCAACGGTCTGGCCAAGCCGGTCGCTGCCGCTTCCGGCCGATGTCATGGCGGCATTCCTGCGTGAGATGGCAACCGGTGAACTGCCTCATCATCTCGGAATTACGCTGTGGCGGGTCGCGGCTTCCTTCTCACTCGCGATGGTGATCGGATCGGCGATTGGCATCTATCTCGGCGGCCACCGACGGGTCGACGAGTTCCTCCAGCCCTGGGTTATTCTCTTCCTCAATATCCCGGCGCTGGTCATCATCGTCCTCGCCTATATCTGGTTCGGCCTCACCGAGGCGGCTGCGATCGGCGCCGTCGCGGTCAACAAGATCCCGAATGTCGTCGTCACCGTGCGCGAGGGAACGCGCGCGCTCGACCTGCGCTATTCGGAAATGGCGCAAGTCTACCGGTTTAGTGCGTTCGACCGGTTTCGACACGTCCTGCTTCCGCAGTTGCAGCCCTATCTCGCCGCAGCCGGGCGTTCGGGCATCTCGCTGATCTGGAAGATCGTCCTCGTCGTCGAACTGCTCGGGCGTTCAGACGGTGTCGGTTTCCAGATCAACCTCTATTTCCAGCTTTTCGACGTCGCGACGATTCTCGCTTACACGCTGGCCTTCGTCGCCGTCATGCTCTTCATCGAACTGGTAGTGGTACAGCCCATTGAACATGCATCCATCCGTTGGCGCCGGCGCACGGCTTGAGATCGACATAGAGCGGAAGACATTCCGGACCGCCTCCGGCGAGACGCTGGAGGTGTTGCGCGATCTGCACATCGAGGTGGAGGAGAACGAATTCGCCTGCGTGATCGGCCCCTCCGGCTGCGGAAAGACGACGACGTTGAGGGTGCTGCTCGGTCTCGACAGGGATTTCGAGGGCGGCATTCGCTTGCCGCGCGCCGAGGACCCGCGCGTCGGCGTGGTGTTCCAGGAACCCTTGCTGCTTCCCTGGCGGACGGTCGAGGCGAACGTGCGGCTCGCGCTGCCCAAGGCGCTGCGCGAGAAGAATCTCGATCAGCTGTTCTCCCTGCTCGGCCTTTCGACGATGCGGTCGTTCTTTCCGGGCGAGCTTTCCCTCGGTCTTGCCCGACGGGCGGCAATCGCGCGGGCGTTGGCAATCGAGCCGAATCTGCTGGTGCTGGACGAACCCTTCGTGTCTCTCGATGAGGCTACTGCGAACCAACTCCGCCACATGTTGGCGGCGGCATGGTCGGAACGACCGATGACGACCCTGATGGTAACCCATAACTTGCAAGAGGCCATTCTGCTCGCCGACCGGATCATCCTTCTCTCGCCCCGTCCCTCGCGGGTCGCCGGGGTGTTCGTGATCCGTATTCCGAGAGAGATGCGCGGTGAACAGGTCAGAAGTGACCTGTTGCGTTCGTTTCGGGAAAAGTTCCCCGATTACAGGTGAGGAGCGAACCCATGGCGAACCTGCCCAACCGGCGAAGGGTCCTCAGGACGGGTCTCTTTCTCGGCTTGTCGCCATTGCTGTCCGCTGCGCGACTTGACGCGGCCGGAACGGCCCTGCCCATGCGTGAGGTTGCGGAAGGCATTCACGTCTTCGGCGGCAAGCACGAATTGATGGACGCCTCCAATCAGGGCGAGATCTGCAATGTCGGGTTCATCGTCGGGAAGGATGCCGTTGCGGTGATCGACAGCGGCGGAAGCGTGGTCGAGGGGCGTGCGCTGATCGCGGCGGTCCATGCCGTCACCGACCGGCCGATCCGTTATCTGGTCAACACGCATATGCATCCCGACCACATTTTCGGCAACGTCGCTTTTGCGGAGATCGGTGCGGAGATCGTCGGGCACCGGAATTTGCCGAGGGCGCTCGCAAACCGTGGCCCGTTCTATCTGTCGGGCTACGCGGATGCGATGGGCCGCGATCTCATGCGGGACATCCGTATCGTGCCGCCGGACGTGCTGGTCGAGACCGAGCGAGAACTCGATCTCGGCGGCAGGTTGCTGGTCCTCCGGGCGTGGAATCCGGCGCACACTGATAATGACCTCACCATCTTTGACGCGGCGACGCGGACACTCTTTGCCGGTGATCTCTGTTTTATGGAACATCTGCCGACGCTCGACGGCTCCATCCGCGGCTGGATCGAACAGCTTCAGCCTCTTGCCGCTATCGGTGCCGAGCGAACGGTGCCCGGACACGGACCCGTGGCGGCAAAATGGCCGGACGCGCTTCAGGACGAGCGACGCTATTTCGAGGCACTAGTCAGGGATGTCCGCAAAGCAATCGCCGACGGCATACCGATGGCCGAGGCGGTCGGCAGGATTGCGCCGGAAGAGCGCGGTCGGTGGAGGCTCTTCGAAGAGCATCACCTTCGTAATGCGACGGCCGCGTTTGCGGAGCTGGAATGGGAGTAGCCCCGGCGGCGCGGGCCTGTCGCGCCGCACGCAGAACCGTGATTTGCCGAGACATGGGCCTTGGTGCTATTATTACTTCTGCCGGGCACCGCCAGTTCTTGTGGTGGAGGCAGACATGATTGAACATGGTTCAGATCTGCTAACGCGACGTGAAGTCGCCACAGCTTTTTTTGTCCTTTCGCTCTGCGCCGTCGGCAGTGTGCCGGTTCGGGCGCAATCTCCAGCCAAGACGGCGACCTGGGACGGTCTCAAGACAGATATCTTCGGGAGCCGGACGATCGAAGCGGCCGACGGCATCGTCACGATCGACGCGCCGGCACGGGCCGAAGATGCGGCCATCGTACCAATCGATCTACATTTCACCGGCCGGACCGGTGCCGCGGCTCTCAAGACGGTGACTCTCGTGATCGACGAGAATCCGTCGCCCGTCGCCGCCACCTTCACCTTCGGCAAGGATGCCGGCGTCACGCACCTCGCAACCCGCATCCGCGTCGATTCCTACTCCTATGTGCGGGCGATAGCGGAGACGGAAGACGGTAAGCTGTACATGACACAGGCTTTCGTCAAGGCTTCCGGCGGCTGCGGCGCCCCGGCGAGCAAGAACCAGGACGAGGCGATGGCCTCGCTCGGCAAGATGAAGCTCCGGATCTTCCCGGCCCAATCGGGCGGCGCCGATTTGTCGAAGGCGGCGGATGTGCAGCTGATGATCCGCCACCCGAACAATTCAGGCCTGCAGATGGATCAGATTACCCGATATTACATCCCCGCGCATTTCGTGCACAACCTGACGATTTCGCAAGGAGACAGACTGATTCTGAAGATGGAGGGCGGCATCTCCATCTCTGAAGATCCGAACTTCCGCTTCCAGTTTGCTGCGAAGCCGGGCGAGGAGATCAAAGTCGAGGCGACCGACACTGAGGGCCAGGTGTTCAAGGGGCATTGGCCGCTCGATCCCGCCTGAACGTTCCGGAGGCTAGAAGCAGCGGATGTCGGCCTCTGCCTGCGCACGCTTCAGTTCGGTCATGGCGGCCTTGGCGGGCGCCGTCTCGCGGAAGAGCGTTCCTTTCTCACCTGCCACGAGGCCCATGCCCTTGAACGTCTCGGCTGTCACATAGTGTTCGTAGGGAATGATGGAGGCAATGACGTCGATGGAGCAGGAGCAGCGATCGAGCATCTCGCGGTTCTCGCCGTTTGCCTTCATGCAACCGTAGACATATTCGGCGACCGTTGCCGTCGGGTATCCGGCGGCCCCCATTGCTGCCGCTGTCGAACCGGTCGCGGCGACAATTGCGAAAATCGAAGCTCGAACGAAATCTGGCGCGTTCATGGGTGGTCCTCATGCTGCACAGCAGTAAAGTGAAAAGAAAGAATAGCAGTAGAATTTGATGGACGGCAAACGATAAAAACAATTATCGAACAAGCTTACGGTGACCTTCGTTTCTTTCGCGAATAAACCAGTGAAAATTCATGGTATACTGCATCGCGGAATAGATATATTGCACCGCAGTAGACATTAATTCACAAACCGCTTGCGCATTTGATTTCGATAACCTATCGTCTCCCTGTTTCCGGCTTCAAGGACGTTGCCGTCAAGGGAGTGGTGACAGTCTTCGCAGGCCAAAGCGGGGTGGGCGGTAACGGTGCCCTCCGCTCGCCTTGGCTTCGGTCGTGACACGCTGCCGGAAATACTTCCCATTTGCGTGAGCTGATGGTGCGGTGAGGCCTTTCGAGGCGGATGCCGCCTAGCTCGTCCGTTTTGGACTTAGGGAGGACTCGATATGCGTGCACGGAAACCTGCAAGAACTGTAATGAACGTGGCTCTGGCCACCACTGCGCTGTCATTTGCCCTGGCTGGAGGAGCCATGGCGAATGATGATCTTCAAGGCATGATGTCCGATTCGAAAAACTGGGTGATCCAGAGCGGGGATTATGCCAACACGCGATATTCGCAACTCGACCAGATCAACAAGGACAACGTGAAGGACCTCCAGGTCGCCTGGACCTTCTCGACCGGCGTTCTTCGTGGCCATGAAGGTGGTCCGCTGATCGTCGGGGACGTCATGTATGTACATACGCCGTTCCCGAACACCGTCTTTGCTCTCGACCTGAACAACGACGGCAAAATTCTCTGGAAATACACGCCGAAGCAAGATTCCAACGTCATCCCGATCATGTGCTGCGACACGGTGAACCGTGGCGTGGCGTATGCTGATGGGAAGATCTTCCTCTATCAGGCGGATACCACCCTGGTAGCGCTCGATGCCAAGACCGGCGAGCCCGCCTGGTCCGTCAAGAACGGTTCGACGGCCGACGGCAGCACCGGGGAATCCGGTACGTCTGCCCCGATGGTGGTCAAGGACAAGGTCCTCGTCGGCATTTCCGGCGGTGAGTTCGGCGTGCGCGGTCACCTGACGGCGTACAACATCAAGGATGGTTCTCTCGCCTGGCGGGCCTATTCGATGGGGTCTGACAAGGAGACCCTCATCGATCCGGAAAAGACCACCCATCTCGGTAAGCCGGTCGGCGGCGACTCGGGCACGAATACCTGGGAAGGCGACCAGTGGAAGATCGGCGGCGGGACGACGTGGGGCTGGTACTCCTACGATCCCAAGCTCAACCTGGTCTTCTACGGGACGGGCAACCCCTCGACCTGGAACCCGAGCCAGCGCCCGGGAGACAATCGCTGGTCGATGACCATCATGGCGCGTGATGCCGACACCGGTGTCGCCAAATGGTTCTACCAGATGACGCCTCACGACGAATGGGACTACGACGGCGTCAATGAAATGATCCTTGCCGACGGTGTGGAAATCGACGGCAAGCCGCGGGACATCCTGTTCCATCCGGACCGCAACGGCTTCGCCTACACGCTCGACCGGGCGACCGGCGAACTGTTGGTCGCCAAGAAGTACGATCCGGCTGTCAACTGGGCCACGGAAGTGGTCATGGACAAGAACAGTCCTGACTATGGTCGGCCGATTGTGGTGGACAAGTATTCCACCCACAAGGGCGGCGAGGACGTGAACACCACCGGCATCTGCCCGGCGGCTCTGGGAACGAAGGACCAGCAACCGGCGGCTTATTCGCCGAAAACCAAGCTGTTCTACATCCCGACCAACCACGTCTGCATGGACTATGAACCGTATCGCGTCAGTTACACGGCCGGCCAGCCCTATATCGGGGCGACGCTGTCCATGTATCCGGCGCCGAACAGCCACGGCGGCATGGGCAACTTCATCGCCTGGGACGCCGCGAAGGGCGAGATCGTCTGGTCGAAACCGGAACAGTTCTCGGTCTGGTCCGGGGCACTCGCGACGGCAGGTGACGTCGTGTTCTACGGTACGCTCGAAGGCTACATCAAGGCGGTCGACCTGCAGGGCAATGAACTCTACAAGTTCAAGACGCCCTCGGGCATTATTGGCAATGTCACCACCTACGAACACGGCGGCAAACAGTACATAGCCGTGCTGTCCGGCGTGGGCGGCTGGGCCGGCATCGGTCTCGCTGCGGGTCTGACGAAGGGAACGGACGGCCTCGGTGCCGTCGGCGGCTATGCCGGCCTTTCCGATTACACGACCCTTGGTGGCCAGCTGACGGTGTTCGCGCTGCCCGGCAAGTAAGCCGAGGACGCGAGACACAGCTTCGAATGACCTCCTGAGCAGGATGAACCCGGTCGCGCGACCGCGGGCCGGGTTCATTGTCTCTCGACTTCACGAGTTTTCCAGGTCTTCGGGTGGCGGCGCTGGCCGGCCGCCGAGGACGAACACGAGGTGCCTATGCCTTCTACCTTCAAGTATGTTCCGATTGTGGTCGCGTTGTTGCTACCGGCGGGCGTGCCTTCGGCCTTCGCCGACGACAAGGCCGCCGCGGCAGCCGTCACCAACGAGGACGGGAAGTATTTCGACGCCGAAGGGTCGCCGACCTTCAAGATTGCCGAAGACGGTACCGTCGACTGGTACACCTACAGCGGCTATCGGCGGTTCAATTCCGAGTGCTTTGTCTGCCACGGCGCGGATGGTGCCGGATCGTCCTTCGCACCAGTGCTTGCCGATTCTCTGAAAGTTCTGACTTACGGAGAATTCCTGCAGATCGTCGCCGAGGGGAGAAAGAACCTGACGGCGGGCAAGGAGAGCGTGATGCCATCCTTTGGCAACAACAAGAACGTCTACTGCTATCTGGATGACATTTATGTCTCCCTTCGCGCCCGGGCCGTCGGCGATCTTCCGAGGGGCCGCCCCGCCAAGAAGGAGGAGAAGCCGCAGGCCGCAAAGGACCACGAAACGTCCTGCATGGGTGGGTGACATGGCAAGAGGCGTCTTTCGTTCGAGTATTGTTGCGGCACTGGCAATTCTGGCGTTGCCGGCGTCGGGCCTCGCCCAGGGCGCTGGGCTCGGCGCGGCGGGAGAGCTGGTCGATCCCGACGTGCTGCGTGTCTGCGCCGATCCGTCGAACATGCCCTTCAGCGATGAAGACGGTGGCGGCTTCGAAAACAAGCTGGCGGAACTCGTCGCGGCAAAGACCGGCCGGAAATCCGTCGCATATACCTGGTATCCGATGGCGACGGGGTTCGTCCGCAACACGCTGCGCGCCAATCTCTGCGACGTCGTCATAGGATACGCGCAAGGTGATGAGCTCGTGCAGAACACCAATGCCTATTACAAGTCGACCTATGTGATCGTGCATCGCAAGGGCGACGGACTGGACGGCATCGACACCCTTTCGGATCAGCGCCTCGCAGGCAAGAAGATAGGGGTTGTCGCCGGCACGCCGCCGGCGGCGACGCTCGCCCGCCTGGGGTTGATGCGGACGGTCAAGCCTTACCCGCTGATGGTCGACACGCGCTTTGCGCCATCGATGGCGGAGGTGATGCTCAAGGAAATGGAAGCCGGGAAGATCGAGGTTGCGGTCCTTTGGGGCCCTATGGCCGGCTACTACGCGAAGCAGGTCGGCAGCGACCTCGTCGTCGTGCCTCTTCTGAAGGAAAAGCCGGATCACATGTCCTATCGCATCACCATGGGCGTTCGTCCTTCGGACCAGGAGTGGAAGCGAACCCTGAACAAGGTCATTCGCGAAAACCAGAAGGAGATCAACCGAATCCTGCTGGGCTACAACGTTCCGCTGGTGGACGAGAACAGTCGTCCGATAACCGAGTAGTCAGGACACCGGGAGGAGCACGCGACGGCCATGCGAATGCGCGAACTTGTACTGGCCGCAGCGACTGTCCTCTTGCCGGCGATGGACGCCGTCGCAGGGCCGGTGCCCGAGCCGTCGGCATACAGGACGGAGAACTACCGTGCCGACGTGCCGGATAGTCTGAACGGCGCGCGGGTCGTCGATACGCCGGAGGTCGTCAAGCTCTGGAAAGAACACGCGGCCGTCTTCATCGACGTGCTGCCCCACACGCCGAAGCCGCCGGAGCTTCCGGCGGGGACGGTATGGAAGGACAAGATAAGGGAGAACATTCCCGGCAGTGTGTGGCTCGCAAATGTCGGCTACGGCGTGCTCAACGAGGAGATGGAAGCGTTTTTCCGCACCAACCTGGAAAGGCTCGCCGGCGGCAATCGTGAGAAGGTGCTGCTCTTTTATTGCCAGGAAAAGTGCTGGATGTCCTGGAACGCCGCAAGGCGCGCAGTGGAATGGGGGTACCGGCAGGTTCTCTGGTACCCGCACGGAACAGACGGATGGATCGCCGCCGGGCAGCCGGTCGAAAAGGCGGCGCCCCTGCAACCCGAGATCTTACGCCGATGAGGCGTATGATGCCCAGCAAGACCATTTTCGGTCTTAGAGAGAAGGAGGAGCTGATGAAGAAAACCTGGACGAAACCGACCATGTGCACTGTTGCCGCGGGCATGGAAATGTCGCGGTACTTCCCGGCACAGCTGAAGAAGTAAGACACTTGGCCGCCCCGTCCGCGTCGGGCGGGGCGGCTCCTTCGATGCATTGCTGGAGGACGATCGGTCGGATGCTGTTGAAAGTCCTGGGATCCGCCGCGGGCGGAGGGTTTCCGCAGTGGAACTGCAATTATCGGCTGAGCAGGGCGGCCCGCAGCGGTGAACAGGGATTCCGCCCGCGGACCCAATCGAGCCTTGCAGCATGCGCGAACGGTCGGGACTGGGTGTTGTTCAACGCCTCGCCGGACATCCGTTCCCAGATCGCCGCCACGCCGGAATTGCAGCCTCCGCGAGAGGGCAAGCTTCGTGGGACGCCAATTTGTGCCGTCGTGCTGACGAATGCGGACGTCGACCATATCGCCGGACTGCTGAGTCTGAGGGAGCGTGAGCGCTTCGTAATCTACGCGACCGATCGCGTCCTCAAGGTCCTCGAACAGAACACGATCTTCAATGTGCTCGATCCGCATTACGTGGAGCGGCGCCTCCTGCCACTCGGGGGCGTGATCCCGATTGCCGACAGCGACGGGCAACCGACCGGTATCCTGGTCGAGACGTTTTGTGTTCCCGGCAAGATAGCCCTTTTCCTCGAGGATGCCGATCGCGCCGACGACGGCTTCGGCACCGAAGAGGGTGATACCGTGGGCTTGCGAATCTTCGAGCCGGATGTCGGGTCTTCGGCATTCTACATTCCCGGCTGCGCTGCTGTCGACGGGCGTCTCAAGGCGCGCCTGTCCGGTGCTGCCTGCCTGCTCTTCGACGGTACCGTTTTCACCGATGACGAGATGCCTGCTGCCGGGGTGGGCGCCAAGACTGGCAAACGCATGGGACATCTGCAGATATCGGGGCCGCAGGGCTCGATGGCGCTGCTCGCCGACGTGCCGGTCGGCCGGCGCGTCTACGTGCATATCAACAACACAAATCCGATCCTCGATGAGGGCTCGCCCGAACATCACGGTGTCCGTGCGAACGGCTGGGAGATCGGTCATGACGGGATGGAGATCAGACTATGACCAGATTTTCCAGTGCTGCGAAGAATGGGCTGACGCCGGCCGCGCTCGAAGCGCTCCTGCGGGAGGTGGGGGCGGCGCGTTATCACAATCGTCACCCGCTGCACCACAAGATGGTATCCGGCGCGCTGAGCAGGGTGCAGCTCCAGGCCTGGGCCCTCAACCGCTACTGCTATCAGGCGGTCATTCCGCGGAAGGACGCGATGATCCTCGCGCGGGCGGAGGATCCGGCTTTCCGTGCTGAATGGCGCAAACGTATCGAAGATCATGACGGCACCAACGGCTGGGACGGTGGCATCGCGCGCTGGGTGAAGCTTGCGACAGGCCTGGGCCTCGACGAAGCCATGGTCAAGAGCGAGCGTCTGGCACTTCCGGCGACCCGTTTCGCGGTTGGAGCCTATCTCTCGTTCTGCACCGAACGCAGTCTTCTGGAAGCGGTCGCCTCGTCGCTGACCGAGCTTTTCTCACCGGTCATCATCGGTGAACGCGTGCCGGCCATGCTCGCCAAATACGACTATGTCACCGAGGATATCCTCGCCTACTTCAAGCCGCGCCCCGTGCAGGCATCGAGAGATGCGGAGTTCGCGCTGGCTTATGTCTTGAAGCATGCGGACACGCCGCAGAAGCAACAGGCCGTCATCGACGCGCTCGTTTTCAAATGCGATATTCTCTGGTCGATGCTGGACGCGCTCGAACACGCCTACGGTGAGAACGGGCACATTCCGCCCGGCGCCTTCGATCCGGGGGTGGCATGATGACGCTCGTCAGGGAACGTGCCGTTCTTTCGACGTCGTCCAGGCCGACGCTGAAGCGGTACTGCCGGCTGCAGTTCGACCCAGTCCGGGATGCCTGGGCGCTGCTGGCACCGGAGCGGGTCTATTGGCCGAACGAGATCAGTCTCGAGATCCTGCGGCTATGCGACGGACAGCGATCTGTCCGCGAAGTCGTAGACCGGTTGGCTGAGCAGTACGAAACCCCGGCGGAGGATATCGCCGAGGATGTCGAAGACTTCCTCCAGGAGTGGGCGGACAGGTTGGTGGTGGCGTTATGAGCGAGATTCTTCCACCGCTTGGCATGCTCGCCGAACTCACGCATCGCTGTCCGCTGCAATGTGTCTATTGTTCGAACCCGCTGGAGCTTCTGAAGGCCGACCGAGAATTGTCTACGGAAAGCTGGTTGTCGCTCTTCGAAGAGGCCGCCGATCTCGGCGTCCTGCAGGTTCATCTCTCCGGAGGGGAGCCGACACTTCGGCCGGATCTCGAAGAATTGATCGCCTGTCTCGCCCGCCGCGGGGTCTATTCCAACCTCATCACCGCCGGGGTCGGCATACCCGAAGGGCGCATGCAGGCCATGGCGGATGCCGGCCTCGACCACGTTCAGCTGAGTTTCCAGGGCGTCAACGCTGCGACAACCGAGCTGATCGGCAATCACAAGGGCGCGCAGGACAAAAAGCTCGAGACCGCTCGCCAGGTGCGTTCCGCCGGCCTCCCACTCACAATCAATGCGCCCATTCATCGACACAACATGCACGAAGTGCCGGCCTTCATCGAACTCGCCCTGTCGCTCGGGGCGGAGCGGCTCGAAATCGCCAACGTCCAGTATGCAGGTTGGGCGCTTCTCAACCGCAACTCCCTGATGCCGGACAGGGCGGATGTCGAACGGCAGGTCGAGATCGTCGAGGCGGCCCAGGAACGGTTGCACGGAGTGATGGCGATCGACTTCGTGACGCCGGACTATTTTGCCGTCTATCCGAAGCCGTGCATGGGCGGCTGGGCGAGGGATGCCCTTGTCGTCACCCCGGACGGGATGGTCCTGCCGTGCCATGCTGCGGCGACCATCCCCTCTCTGACGTTTGAGAGGTTCGGTCAGCGCACTCTTACGGATATCTGGTATCGGTCCGATGCGTTCAATGCTTTCCGTGGCACCGCCTGGATGCCCGAGCCCTGCCGCAGTTGCGACCGCCAGGAAATCGACTGGGGCGGCTGTCGCTGCCAGGCTCTGGCGATTGCCGGAGACGCAGCCGCCACCGATCCTGCCTGCATCAAGTCGCCGTTCCATCACCGCATGGCGGAACTGGCAGAAGAGAAGGTCGTCGGGCCGGCTGGCCTCCAGTACAGGCGGATCGGGCGTCTCGCGCCGTCAGCTCTTCGGCATGAGCTGGCCGATGAGTTTTGACAGCCCATAAAGCCTCTGCTCGATGATTGTCGGTACCTCGCAGACGTAGCTCAGCGACTGGACGCGCTCCTCAAAGACGCGCGTTTCCCATGTTAGCTGGTCGCTCTGCTTTTCCATTTCTGTGGGGTCGGCATTCGCATCGCGCCTCAGCTTGTCGACATCCGATGCCTTCTTGCGGAGATCGGCGGCCAGCTGCCGCTGTTTGCCGGCATAGCGGGCGATGCCCGAGATGACCTGTTCCCGTTCCCGGTTGAGTTTCTCGAACACGCCTTGAAGGACCTGCCCAAGCTTCTCCCCGGTCTGGTCGGCGGGCAGCGTTGCGACGAATGCCTCGAGTTGCTTCTGGGCTGCGTCCATCGGAGTACGTCTCGCCGCGAGTTCGTCGACGAGCTGCGTGACCGCTGCATCCTTGTTCCAGTCCTTGGCTGTTTCGGGAAGCGCGTCGCCGCTCCACACCTGAGCGACCGATAGTTCCGGCACCTTGCGCTGGACACAGGGCCAGTCCGGATCGGTGTTGCCGGCGGCGGTCGCGAGCCCCGGCACCATGGTGATGCCGACAGCGACCACGGCAATGATCGAGGTCCTCATGTGTTTCCTCCCGTGTCTTGCTTGCGGGTCGTCAGGCCCAGGCTCGGATTGTAGGCCAGTATCGCGCCCGCCAGGAAGAGAAGGGTGACAGCCGCAACCACCAGAAGCGATGCCCATTCGATCTGACCATAGAAAGCGAAACGGACCAGTTCGACGGCGTAGGTAAACGGGTTCAGCAGACAGATCCGGTAGAGCAGGGGAGACGCTTCCTGCACGCGCCACAGCGGATAAAGCGCGGAGGATGCGAAATACATCGGAAAGATCACGAAATTCATGATCCCGGCGAAATTCTCCAGCTGCCGGATCAGCGACGACAGGAGCATGCCGAGAGCACCCAGCATCAGACCCGCCAGGAACAGCGCCGGCAGCACCAGAAAATAGCCCACGACGGGCGCCTTCACGTCCCAGAACCAGGCGATGGCCAAGAAAACATAGACCTGCACGATCGACACCGCGACGCCGGCAAGAAGCTTCGAAACCAGCAGGAACCAACGCGGGAAGGGGCTGACCAGAAGGGTCCGCATGTTGCCCATCTCTCGGTCGTAGACCATCGAAAGGGAAGACTGCATGCCGCTGAAGAGGAGGATCATGCCGCAGAGGCCGGGTGTGATGTAGACTTCGTACAGCACATAGGTCTGGTAGGGTGGGATGACAGAGACGCCGAGGACCTGACGGAACCCCGCCGCGAAGATGAACAGCCAGAGCAGTGGCCGCACCAGCGAAGAGATGAAGCGTTCCCGCTGGTTCAGGTAGCGCAGGCCCTCGCGCTTCAGGATGCCCTTCAGGCAGACGAGATATTCCAGGGAGCCGAACCGCTCGCGAGGCACCCAATGCGGCAATGATCCATCATGTCTTGCGATATTGGTCATGGCCGCGCGCCTCCTCCGCGAATGTCGACGATGCCGGTGAGCCTGGAGAATGCCTGATGCAGCGTCGTCGATCCCGTCTGCCGGATCACGTCGGCCACGGCGCCGTCGGCGACGACCTTCCCGGCGTTCAGAACCACGACCTGATCCGCCTGGTTGACTTCGTCGATCAGGTGGGTCGCCCAGAGAACGCTGGTACCTTCGTCTTCGACGAGGCGCCGGATATCGGCGAGGATCGCCGCCCTGGACTTGATGTCGAGCCCGACCGTCGCCTCGTCCAGCAGCAGCAACGACGGACGATGGAGCAGTGCACGGACGATCTCCACCCGCCGCATCTGTCCTCCGGAGAGGCTGCGCGCCTTGTCATGCAGCCGGTCGCCCATGTCGATCGAGGCGAGTAGTTCCCGGATACGGTCCCGCGCCGCGCCCGAGCCGATTCCGTGGAGAGAAGCGTGATAGGCGAGGTTCTGCTGGACGGTGAGATCGAGATCGAGAGTGCGTGCCTGGAAGACGATGCCGAGGCGGCGAAGGGCACTGCCGGCCTTGCGACGTATGTCGTGACCGAAGATGCGGATCGTGCCGGTCTGTGGCGAAAACAGGTGGCTGATCAGTGAGAAAAGTGTGGTTTTGCCCGCACCGTTGAGACCTAGCAGCACCGCAAACCGGCCGGCCTCGATCGAAAACGAGACGTCGTCGAGCACCTTGCGGCTGCCGTAGCTGTAGCTGACGGAACTCAGTTCCAGCGGAGGCAGTGCCGCATCCTGCTTCGGCTTCGTGTTTACGTCTTCGGGCAATCCGGCCTTGATCATTGGAGGTTCCCCTTCCCGCGGGTGACGGTACGCCGCCACCCGCCC
>DATGWU010000083.1:0-6487 GCA_035299345.1 Rhizobium sp. | reverse complement strand
CAGGTCGACGATGAACCGCTCGCCCGTTCCGGAGCGAGCAGCCAGTTCTCTTTGCGTCCAGCCTAGACCCTTGCGCGCCAGCTTGACGAGCTTGCCAAAATCTTTTGCAGATCGGATCATAGAGTACCTCACAATAATCTTACCGTACAGGAAGAGTTTCTGGACAGCAAAGGAATTATTCCCAAGCGGTAAGATTTGCTCGCATACGGCACCAAACTTACTGCTCGGGAAGATTAGCTCATCACATTCGTTCGGGAGCGCCTGAAGGCGACATCTTACGTTTAGCTCCGGCTTGTGGAGCTTCAGAAGACTGTCCACGGCCAAACCGACGCGACTGATCGGGGTTTTGGACTCTAGACCGCCGTGCCGTGTAGGCCATGCAAATTGTAGCGGTGAGCCAGATTTGCGGGTCTGCGGCGCTCTCAGGTCGGATAGGCGACAGCGTAGACCAATTCGCGCAGCGTCTGGGGTGCTTCGGGAGGGAATCCCGTGTGCACACTTGGTGGATAGAGCCCGCGGAGCTCGACGGCGCATGACTTCGGAGTTGTTGTTCTTCGAACAAATTCTACGGTTGTCCGGGCATTTTGTTACAACACCTTGTTGAAATTTCTCACGCTATAGGCACTCTGTGGATTCGGCGCTATGCATGCTGAATGACCCCAAGGACCGCTCCGCATCCCATGAAAACCAGCCTCGATTATCTTCCGCATCGAAAGCAGCGCGAGCTCGCGCGCATTGTCGAGGTGCTGCACGAAGAGTTCGAGGACGCCTTGAAGGAGGGAACGGCCGAGTTCAAGAAGCGCGGCCGCATCCTGAAGATCATTCTCTTCGGATCCTACGCCCGCGGAACCTGGGTCGACGAACCATACACGAAGAAGGGCTACAAGTCCGACTACGATCTGCTGATCATCGTCAACAACAAGAAGCTTACGGACTTCGCCACCTACTGGCACAAGGCACAGGACCGGCTGATGCATCTGCCGGAGATCCAGACGCCCGTCAGCCTGATCATCCATTCGAGGCGCGAGGTGAACTCCGCGCTCTACGAAGGGCAGTATTTCTTCGTCGACATCCGTCGTGACGGCATTGCGCTCTACGAACTCGACGACGAGCCGCTCGCCGAACCGAGACAACGAACAGCGGCAGACGCCCTGCGGATTGCCGGCGACTATTTCGAAGAGCGTCTGCCGCATGCAAAGGCATTCGTAGAAGGCGCTCAGTTCTTTATCAGCCGCAAGAGATACAAAGAGGCCGCATTTCTGCTGCATCAGTCAATCGAGCAGGCTTATTCAGCACTCCTGCTCGTTCTGACGAGCTACGCTCCTCCGTCCCACAATCTGAAGCATCTGCGCGGTCTCGCCGAGGGCTGTGATCAGCGGCTCGCCGATATCTGGCTCGCCGACCAGCACCAATACGTTGCCTGGTTCAATATTCTAAATGAGGCCTATGTCAAATCTCGCTACTCGAAGCACTACGAGATCAGCGAGGAAGCGCTCGTTTGGCTCCTCGAGCGCGCCCAGCGACTTATCTTGGAAATCGAGGCAATCTGCCACGGACATCTGGAGAAGCTCCGGCATTCGGTGACCGCCAAGGCGAACTGAAGCGTGTGCGACCACCCACGACTTCCCTCAATCCAGAGAAGCAGCACCCGTACCGATCCTCACACCGCCTTCTCATGCCGGTAGCCCGTGTCGATGACGAGGTGGCCGCCGAGGGTGCGGGAGACGCAGGCGCACATTCGGTTATTCTCGCGCCGCTCGGCCTCCGAGAAGAACACGTCGCGGTGATCGATCTCCTTTTCCGCGGCGACGATGTCGACGGTGCAGAGCCCGCATTCTCCGCGGCGGCAGTCGTAGATCATCGGCACACCGGCCTCCGTCAGCGCATCGAGCATGCTCTGGTCGGCCCTGACCTCGACGGTGCGGCCAAGCCCCGCGACCTCGACGCGGAAGGGCTTTTCGGCAAAGCGGCCGCTGTCTCCGAAGACCTCGAAGCGCAGCCGGCTCATCGAGCGGCCGCTCTTCTGCCATGCGGCGCGCGCGGCGTGGAGCATGCCGAGCGGCCCGCAGACATAGGCCTCGCCCTCGGGCGGCAGGCGATCGAATTCGCTGGCGAGGTCCAGCGTGCGGCCTTCCTCGTCGGCGAAGCATGCCATCCGCTCACCGAGCATGGCTTCGAGCTCGTCGGCAAAGGCCATCTGGCTGCGCGCCCTCGCGGCGTAGACGAGGCGGAGCGGCTGCCCGCGGGCGGCAAGCGCCTTCGCCATACCGTAGATCGGCGTGATGCCGATGCCGCCGGCGACCAGCAGATAATGCGGCGCCCGCCAGGAGAGCTCGAAGCGGTTTTCCGGCACGGTCATTTCCGTCTCGTCGTCGGGTTCGAGCGTCCATACCCAGGCCGAGCCGCCGCGGCTGTTCGGGTGCCGCTTGACGGCGATCTGAAGCGTGCCGGGTGCGCTCGGGACGACCGTATAGGTGCGGATCGCCGGGCTGCCGGCGATCATCGCCCTGATATTGGTGTGCGAGCCGGGGTCGAAGGCCGGCAGCGGTCCTTCGACCGCGAAGGTGACGGCCCTGACGTCCTCGGCCGGCATCTCGACGGCGACGACCCGCGCCTGGCGCCATTCTTCTTTCGAGCGCATTGATTTCTCCTCCCGTATTTCAAGACCAGTCCGGCGCCGCACTCACCCCGACATCAGCGCGAGCGCCAGAACCTTGCGCCGCAGGTCCGGGCCTTCCTCGAGCACGAAGTCGAGGTTCTGCCGCGCGATGCGCGCATGTTCGCGCGCCAGTGCCTCGGCGCGCGCGCCTTCGCGAAGCTCGATCGCCGTGACGATCGCCCTGTGCTGCGCCTGCGCGACAACGAGCGAGCGGTAAAACGCCGGCACATCGACATCGGTGTTGACGAAGGCGTTGGGGCTCGCAAAGGGCAGACTGGTGATCCGTTCGAGCTCGCGGCGCATGACCTCGCTGCCGGCAAGCTCGGAAAGGAGCGCATGAAAGCGACCGTTGAGGCTCTCGTAGCGGCCGATGTCGAGCGCCTCCGGCCCTCCGCCGAGCACCGCGTCGATCTGCTCCACCACTTCGCGGATCGCCTTCAACCGCGCCGGTGCGGCGCCGCGCTCGGCGGCAAGCCGCGCCACGGTGCCTTCGAGCACACCGCGCAGCTCGATCGCGTCGACGATATCCTGCCGGCCGAAGCTGCGCACCGCATAGCCGCCGGACGGGATGAGCGTGACGAGCCCTTCCTGTTCGAGCTTCTGCAGGGCGCCGCGGAGCGGCGTGCGCGAGACGTCCAGGCGCTCGGACAATGCCACCTCCGACAGCCGCTCGCCGGGTTCGATCTCGCCCTTGAGGATCAGGTCACGCAAGCCCAGCAGGGCCTTTACCGATTGCTGGCGCGGACCGGCCGCCCGTTCCTTCGTCATCTCCTACTCCGCCGCCATCGTCGCCGGACCGGCCTCGGCATCGATCATCTGGTCGATCAGCCTGCGTGCCCACATGGAACCGGCATCGATGTTGAGATTGTAGAACTGGTGATCCGGATTGGCGTCGATGGCGAGCTGTTGGGCCTCCAGCACCACCTCGTCCTCGCGGAAGACGCCGGCGACACCTTCCCGCAGCTCGTGGGTGCGGGCCTGGTTGTGAAGGTCGTAATTGCGCGCGAAGGCCCAGAAGTAGAGGCAGGTCTTGTCGGTCGACGGCGTGATCGTGTTGAGCACGTAGCCGTTGACGCCCTGCGAGCGGTCGTCCTCGCGGGCACCTGTGCCGGTGGCCGCGACGCCGACGTCGATCGCGATGGTGCAGGGGGCCTCGAAGCGGATGATCTGCCAGCGGTCGACCTTGCCCGGCTTGTCGTACTGCTTCTTCCAGAAGGGCGGCGGGTCGATGTTCTCCATCCAGCGGGTGATATAGGCGAAGCGGTCGGAATGGCTGGCCTCGAACGGCGCCTCGGCGACGGCCCGGTTGCCGATCGACGAGCCGTGGACGAAGGTCTCGTGGGTGAGATCCATGAGATTGTCGACGACGAGACGGTAGTCGCATTTGAGTTCGATCAGCTTGCCGTCGGCCGCCCAGGCCGGATCGTCGTTCCAGTGCAGATCGGGGATCAGCGCCGGGTCGGCGAGCGAGGGGTCGCCCGGCCAGATCCAGATGAAACGATGACGCTCGGCGACGGGATAGGATTTGACGCAGGCCGACGGATTGATGGTCTGCTGCGAGGGCATGTATACACACCGGCCGGTATCGTCGAATTCGAGGCCATGGTAGCCGCAGACGACATTGTCGCCGTCGAGCCGCCCGAGCGAGAGCGGAACGAGGCGGTGCCAGCAGGCGTCCGCCAGCGCGGCTGGGTCGCCGTTTTCCTTGCGATACAGGACGATCGGCTTGTTGCAGATGGTGCGCGGGAGAAGCGCCCGCTTCAGCTCGACGTCATAGGCGGCCGCATACCAGGCGTTCAGCGGAAAGCTCGGTCTGTTCATGGTCATGTCCTCCTCTGTCGATATGGAAGACATAATGTATACAATCAGTCAAGCCATGAGCGGGAATGTGGTCAATTCGGCTGACAATGTATACATGTCGGATGTCTCCGGTCCGGAGCGATCGCGAGGTGTCACGGCCAGTCCGGCCATGCGCGAGGCGGGACAGAGCCGTACAGATCGACAGCGCTGCTGCTGCCAGTGGGCACAGCACGTATCCGACGTCCATGTGATTGACAATTTTCAAAAAAATGCCGCTCTTGCCATACCTCCGAAGCTCATCCTGGAGGATACCATGCAGCATTTCCCGTATGTTGGCTCTGGCCCGTACTGTTACACCAACTCGTTTGCGATGATGTTCGGGGAAGACGCGCCGTCTTCCGCAGTGATCGAGTTTGCGACCTGCAGTGCATTCGGCATGCAGCTCCTCGGCGGCACCTTGCCCTTCTTTGATCCGTACGGGTGGACGCCCGATGCCGGCTTCGACGCCGCGCTCGATGCCATGGGATGGACTTCGACCGTCACCAGCGGCGGGAGTGCCGACGAGGCATCCGATCGCCTTCGGGCGGAACTCCTCCATGGTCCGGTTTGGGTCGGTCCCGTGGAAATGGGCTGGCTTGGTTATCAACCGGGCATGAACGGGCCGATCAGCGCCGATCACTATCTTGTGGTCCTCGCGATCGAAGGTGACCGCCTCAGGCTCCATGATCCCCAAGGGTATCCCTATGCCACCCTGCCGATTGGTGACTTCCTGAAGGCATGGCGGGCCGAGAGCATCGATTACGGGCTTCCCTTCACCATGCGCGCCAACTTTCGCCATGTCCGGACGGTGCGCGAGGAGGACATCATTACGGCGACGCTTCCCGCTGCGGCGGCGTGGCTTTCGATGCGGCAGCGGGAGTATCTGCCCGACGGGACCCTCGGGAACGGGGAAGCTGCGGCAGCCTTGGCTTCGATGATCGAGACCGGGTGCGACGAGAACCTGCGCGGACACCTGATCCATTTTGCGGTTCGCGTGGGCGCCCGACGGCTCGCCGATGCCGCAACCTGCCTCGCCCGGGTCGGCTGCCCAGATGCCGCTCAGATTCTCTCCGAGCAAGCGGCACTGGTCGGGTCGCTGCAATATCCACTTTCGACCGGACGCGATGCGGAGGCGGCAATCGTGCTCAGGCGGTTGGCCGTAACATACCAGCAACTGTCTGCCGCTCTGCCGTCCTGACGTGGTACCGGAGATCGCGACGCATAGGCTCTTTGTCGGGCGTAGCCTCAGCGCCCCGCTGCCGCTACTTCCACATCGCCCGCATGCGGGCGCCGACGTCGACGCGGACCTGTCGCGTGCTGCGTTCGCCGGCCGCGGTCGGGACTTTCGGCCAGCTCTTCGCCTCGAAGAGGCCGAGCATCGCTGCCGGGATGAAGCGGGTGCGCGAGGCATAGACGTGGCGGTCGCTCTGCGCATTCTGGCCGTAGGTGAAGAAGCGCTGCGGCGTGACGAGCGTCAGGCTGTCGCGGGCGCGCGTCATGCCGACATAGAGGAGCCGGCGTTCCTCCTCGATCTCCGCGGTGGTGCCCACCCCGAGATCGGAGGGAATGCAGCCGTCGACGACGTTCAGCATGAAGACCGAGCGCCATTCCTGCCCCTTGGCCGAATGGATGGTCGAGAGGATCAGGTAGTCCTCGTCAAGCAGCGGCACGCCCGCCTGGTCGCTGGTGGCGTCCGGCGGATCGAGGGTGAGTTCGGTGAGAAAGCGCTCGCGGCTGGCATAGCCGGCTGCGATCTGTTCGAGCTGCAGCAGGTCCGCCTTGCGGGTTTCGGCGTCCTCGTGGATGCGGTCGAGATGCGGTTCGTACCAGGCGCGCGCCGCGCTGATCTCGTTCGGCCAGCCGGGGCCCGTCTTGCGCAGCCCGAGCAGCAGGTCGAGAAAGCCGGGCCAGTCCGCGCCCGATTTCGGCGGCGCGGGGATTTCGGCGAGCGTCACCAGCGGCTCGGGATCGGCGGCGATCGCATCAAGG
>DATGWU010000082.1:0-9588 GCA_035299345.1 Rhizobium sp. | reverse complement strand
ATCCCCGACGAGATAGGGGCTGCCGCCCAGCATCGCTTCGAGCTTGTCGTGTCGCGCGGTGACGGCCTCGCGCCCAAAGCGCCTCAGGGCGTCTTGCAGCACCGGGTCCGGCGGGGCCATCTCGAGCGCCGCCCAGAGCGGGCTGAAGGCGGCGGTGAAGCCGGTATTGATGAAGGCCATCAGCTGGATCATCCGGTCGGCCTCGACCGACCTCGGATCGAAGCTGATGCGCCTCTCCGTGTCGCGTGCCGCGAACCAGTGAGCGATCGCCATGGTCTCGGTGACGACACGGCCGTCGTCGGTGACGAGGACGGGCGTCTCGTGTCGCGCATTCAGCCGGGCGTAGGAAGGCTCGCGCATCTCGCCGAGCATGTCGACCCGGCAGAGCCGGTAGGGTTTTCCCAGCCATTCGAGAGCCGCGACGAGTCCCATCGAGCTCCCGAGTGGGAAGCCGTAAACAAGGATAGGTTCCAATGTTCTTCTCCGTGATTTCTGTTGATCACGCTGCGCAGCAACCTGGATCTACGGCCTACCCCTGCCCATGTAAATTACGCACATTTTTGTCACCACGCCGGAGCTCGACATGAAGGACCTCGTTTCGCGCTGCCCGATCGAAGAAGTCATGCAGGTGTTGAGCGGCCGCTGGCCGACGCTGCTGATCTACTACCTCAAGGATGGTACAAAGCGCTTCAGCGATCTGAGACGCGACAACCCTACGGTCTCGCACCGTATCCTCACGCTGGAACTGCGAAAGCTCGAAGACGCCGGTATCGTCGAACGAACGGCTTTCGACGGCTATCCGCTGCGCGTGGAATACGACCTGACGCCCGCCGGGCTGGCCCTCGTGCCACTCCTTGACGCGCTTGGGACCTGGTGGGCTGGGCGCGACGGCCGTCCAAACACCGCAGCCCCGCGGGCATCACGTTCAGCCGTGGCGAGATAGGCGACGGCGACGCATGTTGCGGCACGCTACTCATAGCGCAGAGCTTCGACCACAAGATCCAAATGTCGGAGTGGAGCGGCGAGCGGGAGACTCGTCCTCATCAACGCCGGATGAACGACTCCGAATCGACCGTCACCAACATGCCCGCGACCGCGACGTGTCCGGCAACAGACCCCATGCTATGAATTCATCGCTGAGCCGGCAGTCCCATGGCCGGCCCTCTCGTCTCGGTGTCCCGCGTATCAGCCCTGCAATGCGTTGCGGATGGCATGGATCGCGCCGAGCGCCATCCTGGACCGGGCATCGCTCAGGAACTCTGGCCAGCTCGAGAGGACCACGGCGGCGAATTCGTTATCCGGATCGACGTAGATGAGTTGTCCGAACACACCACGTGCCATATAGGCGCGTCGTACGTCGTCCTCGATCCAGAACTGGTTGTGATAGCTCCCGCGTGGCATTGACGAACTCCCGGGAGAGGCGAACGGGACCGACTTCCCGAACCGGATTTCCTCGATCCACGTCTCGGGAACAACCTGCCGTTCGCCGATACGCCCGTGCCCGAGATGCAACAGGGCGAAGCGTCCATAGTCGCGAAGCGTGGCGTTGAACCCGCCATTTCCCAGCGCATAGCCGGCGGGGTCGACAGTGAAGTAGGCATCCTCTTCCGCGCCGATTCGCGACCACAGTTCCTGACTTACCAGATCGGCAAGCGAGAGTTTGCTGATGCGCTGGAGAATGAAGGCAAGGACGTCAGTCTCGATAGAGCGATAGCGGAACGATGCTCCATGCGGGCATTCGGCCTCGCCGAGCGTCTGTATCAGATCCCAGACGGTCCTGGGCCAATCCGGCGCCTCCCCCATCTTCCAGCCCGCGGCTACGTCGAGCTTCGCCATGTGCGACGTCTTGGAGGTGTATGTTTCGTCGAACAGGACGCCGCTTGTCATATCGAGAATATGCTGCACCGTCGCACCGCGATATGCAGTCCTTTCCAGTTCGGGAAGGTAGTGCGTCACCGGGGCCGCCCGATCGAGCGATCCACGATCGACGAATATCCCGGCGACGGTTCCAACGATTGACTTCGCCACCGATTGCGAGAGGTGCGGTGTCCGGTCAGTCATGCCGTTCAGATAGCGCTCCATGACGATCCTTCCCCTGTGAAGGATCAGGATTGCATCCGTAAATTGCTCCTGGACGAACCGGCCAATGGTGTGACGGTCGCCGTCCAGGATGAATTCGAGATTGTCGAGGTCCTGATACGCGACGGGAAGAACAGTCGGCTCGCCACGCCCGCGCCAGACCTGCGCCGTCGGCAGCACGGAGCGGACATTGTGGAACGCCCACCTGTTCCATGGCTCCCGGTCCCATGCCTCACGGGGCACCACGAAGGTGCCCGGTGCCGCCGGGTCCGGAGAAGTCGACATCGTTCCGAGGTTCATCAGCTCTTCCTTTATTTCCTCTGGCCGCTCAGTCCTTGCGGCGCAGGTACGTACCGCCGACGAATTCGCCAAACAGCGCGCCGAGATCGCTCATTTCCTTGAAGTTCCTCTTTGCCTGCGGACCGAGCTTGACCGCGGTCGAGTCGATCAGAAGGTTGAGGATGACGCCGAGGCTTGCGGTCGAATCCCAAAATGTCTTCACATGCGTGTGGCCTTCGAAAACCAGCGGCGTATAGGTGAACCCCCAGTGACTGTAGCGGTCGGTGACGATGATCAGCGGCACGCCGGCCTGCTTCAGCCGCTCGGCAAGCTTTATGCCACGGGTCGCATAGGCCGCGGTATCGACGAGAACGACGACGCTTTGCCTGTTATCCGCCGTCAGAATCTCGCCGAAGGTACCGGTCAAGCTGTCCGTGTAAGTGACGTTCGGTCGCGCCCACAGCAAGCGGCCGGCGAAATCGATCGCAAGGCCCTTCGAGGCCTGGAAGCCTACCGCATAGACATCCCGTGACCGGGCCAGCAGATCGGTGGCGCGATCCCATTCTTCCGTCGAGACCAGCGCGTAGGCCTTCACGATGGCGTCCAACTGCAACTTCAGACTTTGTTGGAGTTCCTGGTCGCGACTGTTGTGGACCTCGAACCGCGCCATGTAATCATCGATCTCGCCATCCTTGTCGGCCACGGATTTGCGCATCCGGTTCTTGAGATCGCGAAGGTTCTCGAAACCCAGGGATCGGACAAAGCGCGTGACCGTCATTTCGCTCACACCCACAGCGCGGGCGATGGTGCCGCCGGTCTCGAAAGGCAAAAGTTGCAGGTTGTCGAGGACGTAGACCGCAAGGTTCTGCTCAGATGGCGAAAATCCCTCCATCCGGGCGCGCAGGATCGCTGCAATATCGATCTTGTCGCCGCCGGCTTCCCCTGCCCCATTTTCATCGCTTATATTGGTCACGACGTCTTCCATCCATCTTGTCGGCGAATACCTGCGGAATACTCGCTCCAGATTGTCACTCTATCGCCCGGACGTTGCGCAAATTCGCGCGCAATCGCAAGGAGCGGCTCCTCGTGGCAGAAGGCGGCAATACGCCGCTCGCCGACCGACGCCGCGTTTGCCGCGCCTCGATCGGGTTCTACACGAACGACCTCACCCGAGTCCGGCTCCGCCCGGCCGATTCTGTCGAGGACCGCGGACTCATCGAGACGCATGGTGAACCCCCTGCTGCGGCGAGGCCTTCAGGTGGGTGACCGAACCGACAAGCTCGCGCGTATAGGCGTCCTTCGGCGAATTCAGGACCCGTTCCGTCGGACCACTCTCGACGATGCGACCGCCCTTGAAGACGTAGACCCGCTGGCAGATGCTGTTGACCACCCCGAGATCGTGCGAGATGTAGAGCAGTGCAAGGTTTCGCTGCCGCTGCAGACGGGCGAGCAGGTCGAGAATCTGAGCCTGGGTCGTGACATCGAGCGCGGACGTGATCTCGTCGGCGATCAGGAGCTCCGGTTCGAGGGACAGCGCACGCGCGAGACCGACACGCTGGCACTGGCCGCCGGAAAGCTGGTGAGGCGGGCGTTCACGCAGCATGTCCGGCAGTTCGACCATATCGAGAAGTCCATCGGCCCGCGCCAGCGCCTCACGGCGATCGGCCATGCCATGGCGCCAGATCGGCTCTGCAACGGCGTCACGTACCGTCATTCTCGGGTTCAGCGAGTCATAGGGGTTCTGGAACACCATCTGAACACGCCGCCTGTATCTAAGAAGACCGTCCGATGTCAGCCGATGAACGTCCTTTCCTTCGAAACGGATCGAGCCGCCGCTCGGGCGGTTCTGCAGCACGATGGTTCGGGCGAGCGTACTCTTGCCCGATCCGCTTTCGCCAACGATACCGACGGTTTCTCCAGCGGCAATCTCCAGATCGATCCCATCCAGCGCGAGAAATGGCGCCTGCGAGCGACCGCCTCGAAGAAGCGAAGCATGCGACCCGAAGGTGACGGACAGCTTGTCCACCTTCATGACCGGCTCGGACAGTGGGACCGGCGAGGTCTCATGCCCTCGAACGTGCAACCCATCGGGCTGGGATGCGATCAGCAATTGCGTATAGGCGTGGCCCGGGCGGTTGATGACCTCATCGGTCGCGCCCTGTTCCACGATCTCGCCCCGGCGCATGACGATCACACGGGTGCAAATGCTCGCAACCGCCGCGAGGTCATGCGAAATCAGGATGATCGAAAGCCCGCGCCGCCGGTTCAATTCGACAAGCAGTCTCAGGATGCGTGCCTGAACGGTCACGTCGAGAGCCGTGGTCGGCTCGTCCGCGATCAGGAGCTTCGGTCCACAGCCGATCGCGGCGGCGATCATGGCGCGCTGTTTCATGCCACCGGAAAACTCATGCGGATAACAACGCGCTTTGACGCGGGGATCGATAATGCCCACATCCTCGAGCAGGCTCTCCGCCCGAAGCATGGCCTCCCTCCCCGAAATGCCGAGGTGGCGTCTCATCGGGGCGGCGACCTGCTGCCCGATCCGGCGCAATGGATCGAGATGGGATGCGGGGTTCTGGAAGATCATCCCGAGGTCCCTGCCGCGCAGCCTGCGCCACTCGTCCTGAGGCAGATCGAGCAGGCTGCGGCCTTCGAGACGGACCTCTCCCTGCACCTGCGCCGAGGCCGGCAATATGCCCATCAGGGCGCGGCATGTGATGGATTTCCCGGATCCGCTTTCGCCGACGATCCCCACGATTTCACCAGCATGAATGGCAAAGGAGACACCCTTGACCGCCTCGAGAGAGCCGAAGGAAATCGAAAGCTGGTCGATCTCCAGCAACGGCGTGGTCGTATGCGTCGTCATTTTGCGGCTCCTCCCTCGCGCTGCCACCGGCTGAGCCCGTCGCCGAGGAAGGCAAAACCGAGGCCGAGGGATATCGCCGCCAGACCGGGAAACAGGCAAATCCACCAGGCCTGGGTGACGAAGGCCTGCCCATCCGCGATGATGACGCCCCATTCGGCGAGGGGCGGCTGCGCTCCCATCCCGAGGTAGCCGACACTCGCGCCGGCCAGCATGACCAATACCGCGTCGCTGACTGCATACGCGATGATCGGCCCCGTCACGTTCGGCAGAACGTGGCGCAGAAGGATCACGCGGCTTGAAAATCCCAGGCATTCGGCCGCCCTGACATATTCGCTTTCGCGGACCGAAAGAACCTCGGCTCTCATCAGACGGGCATAGGTGACCCAACCCACCAGCGTCAGTGCGAGGACGAAATTGACCAGGCCGGGCCCGATCACACCGACGATGGCGAGAACCAGCACGAAGAAGGGGAAGGCGACCGTCAGGTCGTAGATACGCATGAAGGCGCTATCGATGATGCCGCCGAAATAGCCGCTGAGAAGGCCGACGGCCGTCCCGATCAGCAGCGGAGGCAAGACGCCCACCACGCACAGGAGCAGGTCGATCCGCGCGGCATACATCACCCGCGAGAGGACATCCCGCCCGACTTGGTCGGTCCCGAACCAATGCTCGGCACCGGGAGCGGCAAGCATGTTCGCGATATCGATCGCATCGGGATCATAGGGCACGATCAGAGGCGCGGCGAGCGCAACCAGGAGCCAACCCCCAATGATGGCCACGGCAAGCATCATTGGAAGGGTCAGCGCCGGATGGTACGATCTGGCAAGGTCTGCCTGCAACATTGTGGTTACCTCACAAGCGGATGCGCGGGTCGATCAGCGCCGACATGACATCGACGACCAGCGTGACGAGAACCGTGGAAAAGGCAAAGACGAGCGTCAGACCTTGCACAACGTAATAATCCCTGCCGACCAGTGCGCCGACCATCAGGGAGCCCAGGCCCGGAATGGCATAGACCGTTTCCACGATGATCGCGCCGCCGAGCATGAACGAGACCATGACGCCGAGCAGATTCAGGGTCGGCAGCACGGAATTGGGCAGGATGGTGTTCCAGAAGATTTCGCGCTCGCTCGCGCCCTGTGCCCGCGCCGCGGTGACGAAATCAGCCGTCGTCTTTTCGATCAAGGCGGCACGCAGGCTCTGCGTCAGCACCGGTACCAGCCAGATCGCGGTGGAGATTGCCGGCAGGAACAGGTGATGCAAATGCTCAGCGAACGTCTGGCCGTAGCCGGAAACCGGGAACCAGCCAAGGGCCACGCCCAGCGACCGCGACAGCATGATACCAAGCCAGAAGACCGGAACCGTGAGGCCGATGATGCCGGTCACCCGGATGATCCGGTCCACCGGGCCGTCGGGCCGGCGGGCACTTGCGATCGCCAGCGCGATCGTCGGCGGCACGGCGAGTACGACGACGTATCCGGTCAGAAACAATGTCGGCCACAGGAATCTCGCAATCAGTTCACTGACCGGCTGCTGGAATCGCAGAGACTGGCCAATGTCACCGTTCAAGAGATTGAGGAGATATGTCAGGTATTGTCTCCAGAGCGGCAAGTCCAGCCCATAGTGGATCCGGATCGCGGCGATCGTTTCCTCGCTCGCCCGTTCCCCTGCAAGCAGGCGGGCAGGATCGCCCGGCGCCAGATGCAGCAGAATGAAGGTGATGATGCTGATCCCGAGCAGGACCGCCACAAGTTGCAGCATCCGCCGCGCTATCAATGAAACGAAACCCAACTTGCCCTCCATGGCTCCGTGGCGGCGCACCCTTGCGGAGGCGCCGCCGCCAGCTCGGCGCTACTTTGCGATCACTGCGTCCTCGAGGGTCCACTGCAAGGCGGGCGTCAGCTTGATATCACCGAGGCTCTTGGCGTAGGCGACGGGATTCGGCGCGTAGAAGAGCGGTATCTGCGCCACTTCCTCGGTCGTGATCCGCTGGATGTCGTGGTAAATCCCGGCCCGCTTCTCTACATCGACCTCTCTCGTCCCCTGTTCGACAAGCTCGTCGACCTTGGGGTTGCTGTAGAACGTATTGTAGGAATTGGAGCCGCAACTACCGCATACGGCCCAGCGAACGGCGAGATCCGGATCGGGCGTTTCGTTGTACCACCAGTTCGCGGCCGCATCGTAATCACCCTTGCCGGTGGCGTCCCACCAGGCGCCGGAATCGACGTTAACAATCATTGGCTTGAGGCCGATGGCTTGCCATTGCGCCTGAATCAGCAGCGCCATCTGCTGCGCGGTCGCATCGGAGGTCGCAAGGATCTTGACTTCCCGACCGGCCATTCCCGATTGCGCAAGGAGTTCCTTGGCCTTGGCCGGATCATGGGAAATTCCCGGATAGTCGCCGTCGTGGAAGTCGATGTCGCCCGGCAGCGTGGTGTTCGCGGGCTTTGCATACCCGCGTGTGACGGCAGCCGTCATCGCTTTCTTGTCGATCGCCATCGCGGCAGCCTGCCTCGCCAAGAGATTGGAGAATGGCTCACGCTTGTGATTGAGCAGGGTCACGTAGATGGTGGTCGAGGGTTCGAGCCGGACATCGATATTCCCGTTGGTCTTCATGTCGTCGATCTGGGCCCATGGCACAGACCGCATCACCTCGGCCTCGCCGGCCTTCATCATGGCGGCGCGCGTTTCCGCGGAGGCGACCTCCCTCAATTCGACGTTTGCGCGGGATTTCGGATAACCCTTGCGCCAATAGTGCTCGTTGGGTTTCAGCACCAGCTTCTCGTTCGGTTTCCATTCCTCGACGGCGTAGGGACCCGATGTCACGGGCTTGCCGGCGAAGGCTTTTTCCTCGCCGCGGGCCTCGACGTCCGTTTTGGAAACAATGCCCATGTTCCAGATTTCCAGATTGCCGAGGAACGGCGCGAAGGCGGATTTCAACTTGATCACCACGGTTTTCGGATCGGAGGCACTGACGCTTTCCATGGCACCCAGTGGCGCGGGGTAGGCAGATTGCTTGCCGTCGTGGATACGGTTCAGGCTGAATACCACGTCCTCGGCTGTGATCGGGCTCCCATCGGAGAACTGCGCATCGCGCAGGCGAAGCGTATAGGTCGTGCCGTCCTGCGAAACCTCCCAGCTTTCCGCGAGGCCCGGTTCGAGTTCGCCGCTTGCCGCGTTGCGACGTAGCAGGCGGGCATAGAGCTGGCCGTATGTCTCGATGTTGCCGGCCGCGGCCGACCGCATCGGGTCGAGTGTGGTCGTCTGAAACGGCGATACCACGCGGATCGCGTCTTCCGCCCGCACCGCCTGAGCTGCAAGCAACGAGACGCCCAGAGAAAGAGCTGCTGCAAGAGATGAAATTCGATTTGCCATACCCGTATTGCGCCTCCCAAACGCACATGTTCTTCGAATTGCAAAAACATTATGTTAGAATCAGCGCGACTGTCAACATCAACGTTAGAAAATTACCATAACAAAACCAGCGACGTCACCGGCTCCCCGTGAGAGGCCGTGTTCCATGCCCTGCCCGGATGCCCGCATGAGAATCGCCCCGGCCCTTGGCCGCCGTTGAACACCAAGGCGGATTTGCCGAGCTCAAATGCGCAGTGCAATCGATGCCGCCCGTCGTCATCGAGCTGTAACAAAGCCTGGCTAGAGTGGAAACGTTTCCAGCCGGGGCCAGATCATGCAGCAAAAGACTTCCGTCACGATCCGCGATGTCGCGCAGGCAGCCGGCTGCAGCGTGGCGACGGCGAGCCGCGTGCTGAACAAATCCGGCCCCGCCAGCGCCGAGGTACGCGAGCGGGTGGAGCGGGCGGCACGCGACCTCGACTTCAGCTTTAGTTCCATCGGACGTGCCTTGCAGAGCCGTCGTTCAATGACCATCGGCTGCCTGGTGCCTTCGTTGGCGAACCCGGTCTTTGCCGAGGCAGTTCAAGGCGTCCAGTCCGAGTTGAAGAATTCCGGTTATCAGCTGCTGATCTCCTGTTCCAACTATGACGAGACCGCGGACAATGCCGCCATCGAAACACTGATGTCGAAAGACGCGGACGGGCTGATTGCCACTATGGTCGCCCCGAACCGCAGTGCCGCGCTGAGGCAGGCGCAGCAGCGTGGCACCCCGGTTTCGCTGATGTTTCACGATCCCATCGAAGGCTTCACCACCGCCTATGTCGACAACTTCGAGGCGGCGCGGGAAGTGGCACGGCAATTCGTGCACCTGGGTCACCGGCGTATCGGCTTTTTGGCGTTGCGCTTTTCGACCTCCGACCGCTCGCGTAATCGCTATGCAGGGTTTTGTGCCGAATGCCGGGCCCGTGGTCTGCCCGATCCGGTGCTGATCGAAATTGGCGAAGCCGAGG
>DATGWU010000081.1:0-11412 GCA_035299345.1 Rhizobium sp. | reverse complement strand
CGCAAGCCGCTCCTCAATCTGCTTTGTGTCCGCGCCCTGCGAAACGGCTGAGCGAAGGCCTTCAACCTCGCTTCTCAGGGCGAGGAGCTCCGCAGTCTGGTCGGCGGTGGAGCTCTCCGAAGCGGGAGAGAGGGCGGGCAGATAGCCGGCATATTGCATGCTGCCGGCAGCGGCGAGGGCGACGAGGCCACCAACGATGCCGGCAGCCGCGACGGCTGCCATCGTGGGTGTCCCTTTGGGCTGACGTGGTGCCTCGAGGGGCAAGGGCTCGGATTTCGCGTCATCCGCCTCGACGGTGCCGGTCGCCGGCGCGGCCTCGGCCCCTGTGCGAGCCGCCGTCTCCGTCCCGTCGGACGCCAGCATTTCCGCTTCGGCGTCGGTCGCACGTTCTTTCGGGCTCTCCGTCTCGGAGGCCGATGCGGCGGCATCAGCTGAGGTTTCCTCTGCCTGCAGGTCGATGGTGACCGGTTCGTTCGAGGACTTGGAGCGACGTGGCGGCTTTCCGGAAACCATGGGTACCTCTTCTTCCGTGCAGTGCTTCGAAGTTAGTCAGTGACGGCCTTCATGGGAAGGGCTCATGTCCATTTTGCGCCTAAGGAAGGGGTTCCAGCAACGCCAGAAGCGCCGTTTCGTCGGGTGATGTCGCCACGAATGCCTTTTCTTGGAATTCGGCGGGAATGGCGTTGAGTACATTGCTGCTGAGGCAGCAAAAGCGCATGTCTAGCAACGTCTCGCCTGCGCCGGAGGTTTCTGCTGCGGCAAAAAACCGCTTCGCGGTCTCCGCCGAATAGAGAAGTACGACGTCAATCCGGCCACTTTCGAAGATGCGCCGGAGCGCGTCCGGTGCGTCCTCGGCGGGCTTCATCTCGTAGCATTCCGCGACCGTGACCTGGATGCTGCCCTCGGCGAGGCGGGCTTCGAAGCCGGGTGCCCGCGGTGTGCCGGTGAGATAGAGGAGAACACCGCTTTGCCTTGTCTCCCTGAGGTAAGCACTGACGGAGGTCGCGAGAGCGGCCCCATCTCCGGCTGCGGCGGTGACGTCTGTAAAGCCCAGGCTGCGCGCGGCATCGGCAGAGGCCTCGCCAACTGCGAAAACCGGTTCGGCGAGAAAGGGTTTCAGGCGATCTGCGAGCGCCGAGAGCGTTCGGACCGCCTCTGCGCTCGTGATGGCGATGGCTGCATGGGGAAGGGCAAGGGCGGCGAGCGCCTTCTCCGGATGGCGGATCGGTGTGCTCATCGGCAGGAGGACAGGCTCGTGACCCAGCGTCCGCAGCTTTGCGGCCGTCTTTTTTCCTGCCTCCGAGGGCCGGGGCACGAGGACGCGCATCGGGTCAGGTCCAGTCGGCGAAAAAGCCGCTACCTGCCCTGCTCCGGATCGTCTCGCCAGCAGTCCTTCCGATGGCAGCGGCGTCACTCGCCTTGCCCTCGGCGCGGATCTCATGGAACTGCGAGCCGTCCGGTGTGAGAATCATGCCATGGAAGGCGGTATGCTGACCTTCGACCTTCGCCAGTCCTGCGATCGGTGTCCGGCACGAGCCGTCGAGGGCTGCAAGGAAGCCGCGCTCGCAAGTCACCGCATCGAAGGTCGGACGATCGTTGATCGCCGCAAGCAGCTCATTCACCTTGTCGTCACCGATACGGCTTTCGATGCAGATCGCGCCCTGGGCGGGAGCCGGCGGGAAGGTCTCGGGATCGAGGATTTCGGTCGGGACGTTCTCCTTGCCGAGACGTTTCAATCCAGCGAAGGCAAGCAGCGTCGCATCCACTTCACCTTCTGCGAGCTTGCGCAGCCGCGTATCGACCAGACCCCGGAAGGTTATCACCTTGATGTCGGGACGAAGTTTGCGGATCAAGGCTTGCCGGCGCAAGGAGGACGAGCCGATTGTCGCGCCGTGGGGAAGATCGAGCAGACGGGGAGCGGTCGCGCCGATGAAGGCGTCACGCACATCCTCTCGCGGGAGGAAAGCCGACAGGAAGAGCCCGTCGGGCAATACCGTCGGCATGTCCTTGGACGAATGGACGGCGAAATCGAGTTCGCCCGACAGCAGCTTTTCCTCGAGTTCTTCAGTGAAGAGGCCTTTCCCACCGACCTCTGCAAGCGGCCGATCGGTGATGCGGTCCCCTTTGGTCGACAGGACGACGATCTCGAACATATCCGGCGAAAGACCATGGGCAGCAATGAGGCGATCGCGCGTCTCGTAGGTCTGAGCGAGCGCAAGCGGACTGCCCCGGGTTCCGATTCGGAAAGGTTTTGTTTGCATCCGATTTCATCCGTTGTTACCGACGTTCCTCGTAAACGGGTTTCCCGGCCACCGCAATTAACGATCAGTTCCATGGGTTCCTTTCTTCGTATCCTCGGCATCGAAACCAGCTGTGACGAGACGGCAGCGTCCATCGTCCTGCGTCACGACGACGGGCGCGGGGAGATTGCTGCCGATGTCGTGCTCAGCCAGCTCGACGAGCACAGCGCCTATGGCGGTGTCGTGCCGGAGATTGCCGCCCGTGCGCATGTCGAGGCGCTCGATACGTTGATTGAGGAGGCACTGGCGCGCACCGGCACGTCTCTCGGCGACATCGATGCCGTCGCCGCAACCGCCGGTCCCGGCCTCATCGGCGGCCTGATCGTCGGCCTCATGACCGGCAAGGCGATTGCAAGGGCACTGTCGAAGCCGCTCTATGCCATCAACCACCTCGAAGGTCATGCGCTGACCGCAAGGCTGACCGACGGACTTTCCTTTCCCTACCTGATGCTGCTGGCGTCGGGAGGTCATACACAGCTCGTCCTCGTGCGTGGCGTCGGGCAGTATGAGCGATGGGGAACGACGATCGATGACGCGCTGGGGGAAGCCTTCGACAAGACGGCGAAACTGCTCGGCCTCCCTTACCCGGGCGGGCCGGCCGTCGAGCAGGCGGCGGCAGCCGGAAATCCGAGACGATTCGATTTTCCCCGGCCGCTGGTCGGTGAGGCGCGACTCGATTTCTCCTTTTCCGGCCTGAAGACAGCCGTGCGCCAGGCTGCGGAGACAATCGCACCCGTCACCGAACAAGACATCTCGGATATCTGTGCCTCGTTCCAGCGGGCGATTTCCCGGACGCTTGACGACCGCATCGGTCGCGGCCTTGCGCGCTTTTCCGCCGAATTTGCAGCTCTTGGCCACCCACCTGCGCTTGTCGTTGCGGGCGGCGTTGCCGCAAATCAAGAACTGCGCCGCACTTTGCAGACCCTTTGCGAACGGCACGGCTTCCGCTTCGTGGCGCCGCCCCTTCGGCTCTGTACCGACAACGCCGCCATGATCGCCTGGGCTGGGCTCGAACGCATGGCTGCGGGCTTTGCCGCTGATCCGCTGGACGTGCAGCCGCGGTCGCGCTGGCCGCTCGACAGCAGCGCAGAGGCGCGGATCGGCCATGGAAAGCGTGGGGCAAAGGCATGAGTGACGGGCACCGGATCGTCGTCGTCGGAGCGGGAGCGTTCGGTACCGCACTCGCTGCGGTCATCGCGCTCGAAGGAAGATCCGAGGTAGCGCTGCTCGGACGCGATCCGTCCCTGATGGCGGATTTGCGAGCCGACGGCATGCACAATGCAGCGTTGCCCGGCATCCATCTGCCTGATGCGCTCCAGTATTCGGCTGAGCCGGAGATCCTCGCCGGCGCCGAAACCGTGCTCTTTGCAATGCCTTCGCAGGCGCAGGCCGACGCCGCCGCGCAATTCGGCCCGTACCTTGCCCCCGGCTCGACAGTGGTTACTTGCGCCAAGGGTATTGATCGGGGAACGTCGCGGTTGCTCACCGAGGTGCTCGAAGCGGTTCTGCCGCATCATCCGGTTGCGGTTCTCTCAGGCCCCGGTTTCGCTGCCGATATTGCCCGGGGGCTGCCGACGGCAATGGCGATCGCCGCGACGGATATTGCCGAGGCAGAGCGGTTGGCTTACGCCATTTCCGGGCGAACCTTTCGGCTATACGCATCTTCCGACCGAACGGGCGTTCAGCTCGGCGGGGCGCTCAAGAACGTGCTCGCCATCGCTTGTGGCATCGTCGAAGGCATGGGGCTTGGTGATTCCGCCCGCGCGGCATTGATTGCACGAGGGCTGGCCGAGATGTCACGCCTCGTCGAGGCGCTCGGTGGCCGCGGCGGCACCGTCCAGGGACTCTCGGGGCTCGGCGATCTCGTGCTGACTGCCACCAGTCACCAGTCGCGAAACCTGCGTTTCGGCATTTCCCTCGGCAAGGGAGAACCTCCGGATTTTGCGCGCGGCGATCTTGTCGAAGGTGCGTTTGCGGCGGCCGTCGCTGCCCGCCTCGCCGAAGGACATGGGATCAGCATGCCGATCACCAGGGCGGTCGCCGAAATCATCGAGGGCAGGCTCGATATTCCGTCCGCCATCGAGCAACTGATGACCCGTCCGATCACTACAGAATAGACCAAGTTCCCTCACGAAGGAGTAGCCGATGCTTTTTGCTGTTCTTTGCCGCGACAAGCCCAACCACCTCAACGTCCGCATGGAAACGCGTCCCGCACATCTTGAATGGCTGAACGGGCTGAATGCCGAGGGTCTTCTGAAGATTGCCGGTCCTTTCCTCGATGATGACGGTAAACCGTGCGGTTCCATGCTGCTCTTGGCGGCGGACGACATGGCGGGTGCGAAGAAGATTGCCTCGCAGGATCCCTATGCTGCTGCGGGTCTCTTCGAAACGGTGGAGATCAAGGCGTACAACTGGGTCTTCAACAATCCGGAGGCGTGACGGCGGATGGCTTACTGGCTCTTCAAATCCGAACCCTTCAAATGGTCATGGGACATGCAGAAGGCCAAGGGTGAGGTCGGCGAAGAATGGACCGGTGTACGCAACTATCTGGCACGCAACAACATGCGTGCGATGAAGATCGGCGACAAAGGGTTCTTCTATCACTCGAACGAGGGACTTGAGGTCGTCGGTATCGTCGAGGTTTGTGCTCTCTCGCACCCAGACTCGACGGCTGAGGGTGATCCGCGGTGGGATTGCGTCGACATCCGTGCCGTCATCGACATGCCGAAGCCGGTTTCATTGAAGGATATCAAGGCGAACGAAAAGCTGTCGAAGATGTCGCTGGTGACGTCGATGCGTCTTTCCGTTCAGCCGGTGACTGAGGAAGAATATCTCGAAGTCTGCCGGATGGGCGAACTCGACACCCCGCCGCGTTGAGGCCGTTTCATTGAAAACCGACCCGGAGCGCTTCATCCTTGCCAACACGTCGCCAATGGCGCCGCCGCACGTGCCCGAGGTTCGGCTTCGCCTTGCGAGCGAAGTGCACGATCTCTGGCTCAAGACCGAAGACGAACTCCAAGAGATCGGTCTGCCGCCACCTTTCTGGGCCTTTGCCTGGGCGGGCGGTCAGGGGCTTGCCCGTTACGTGCTCGACCATCCGGAAACCGTCGCCGGGAAACGCATCCTCGACTTTGCGAGCGGTTCGGGGCTTGTGGCGATCGCCGCCAAGCTCGCCGGCGCGGGAAGTGTCGTGGCGGCCGACATTGATCCCTGGGCGGAAACAGCGATCCGCCTGAACGCGGAAGCAAACGGCGTCGCGATCGAATTCAGCGGAAGGAACCTGATCGGCGACACACTGGAGACTAACGTCGTCCTTGCTGGAGACGTCTTCTATGACAGCGGCTTTGCTGCGGCGCTAATTCCCTGGTTCGATCGTCTTGCAGGGGAGGGCGTCGAGGTGCTGGTCGGGGATCCCGGCAGAAGCTACCTGCCAAAGGAGCGGCTGACGGCGCTCGCCTCATACCGAGTGCCGGTGACGCGGGCGCTCGAAGACAGCGAGATCAAGAACACGACAATCTGGCGTTTCACGCCGCAGTGATGGACCCTACTCAGGGTCTGATGACGCAGACGCCTGCTTCGTAACGGCAGGCGCTTTCGATGGACTTGTTGTCCGCAGTGACCTTCGCGTTCACGTCGATGATGAGTGCCTTCGGAGCGAGATGAAACGGAGCGGGCTTATAGGTCGAGCGCTCGACCATGAAGTAGATCCCGTTTCCACGAATGCGCAGGGCGGAAACATCCCCCGCATATGTTCCGATGCCCGGCAATACCGATGGAAGGCCCGAGCCGGCGACGACGCCCGGGTTTGGCTGGTGTCGGTCGTGCGCCTCAAGTTCGCCCGCCGAAAAGGCAAGCATGGCCGTCGTGACAATGGCGCCCGTTCGCTTCAGCATCGTCATGGTGTTCTCCGGTGACTCGAAGTGTTAAGAAATACTTAACGGCACCATGGCGTAAAATCGCGACAAAGTCATCCCGCACCTTGCTTTTCGCTCTTTGAGAGAACGTGTCGACGTTCGTGCGACCAAGGTCTAAGTTCTCGTTCGTCCGAATCGATTAAAATCCATGCAGGCCGCAATTATGCTTGTCGTGCCGCCTTCTGGTGAGTAAACGTCGCCCTGACGCAATGCACTGCAGCAGGCGGTTGCATGGCGCTGGGGACAGTCCTGATCAGGACCGCATTAGAACGCCGCGAGGTTCAGATGGCGAATGTGACAAACAAGCGGCCGTTGTCGCCGCATCTGCAAATCTACAAGCCGATCCCGACCATGGTGATGTCGATTCTACATCGCGTCACCGGTGGTGCGCTCTATTTCGGCACCTTGCTGGTCGCGTGGTGGCTGATTGCGGCGTCTTCCGGCGCCACCTACTTCGAGTGGGTGAGCTGGTTCATGGGTACCCTCCTCGGTCGCCTGATTCTGTTCGGCTACACCTGGGCGCTCGTTCATCACATGCTCGGCGGTCTTCGCCACCTGCTCTGGGACATGGGCTACGGCTTCGAAAAGAGCTTTTCGACGAAGCTCGCCAAGGCCAATCTCATCGGCTCGATCCTTCTCACCGTGGTGATCTGGATCGTCGGCTACACGGTCCGGTTCTGAGGTGAACGACATGGATATGCGCACTCCACTCAGCAAGGTTCGGGGCCTCGGCTCTGCCAAGGACGGCACCACGCATTTCTGGCGCCAGCGCCTGACGTCGGTCGCCGGCATCCCGCTCCTGATCTTCTTCATCCTCTTCCTCGTCGCCTATAACGGGGCTCCCTATGCGGAAGTCGTCGGCGCACTGTCGAACCCGGTCGTTGCGGTGATCATGGCTTTGACGGTGATCAACGGTCTCATTCACATGCGACTGGGCATGCAGGTGATCATCGAGGACTATGTTCACGCTGAAGGCATGAAGATCATCCTTCTGATGCTCAACACGTTCTTCGCGGTTTTCGTTGGCGGCCTCTGTCTTTTCGCCATCTTGAAGATCGCATTCGTAGGATAATTCATCATGGCACCGAACAGTTCTCCCGCCCAGGGCGGCAAGGCATACAAGTACGTCGATCATTCTTATGACGTGATCGTTGTCGGCGCCGGCGGCGCCGGTCTTCGCGCGACGCTCGGCATGGCGGAACAGGGCTTCAAGACCGCCTGCATCACCAAGGTCTTCCCGACCCGCTCGCACACGGTCGCGGCACAGGGTGGCATTGCCGCCTCGCTGACCAATATGACGCCCGATTGCTGGCAGTGGCACCTCTACGACACCGTCAAGGGTTCCGACTGGCTCGGCGACGTCGACGCCATGCAGTATCTCGCCATGGAAGCGCCGAAGGCCGTCTATGAACTCGAACACTACGGTGTTCCCTTCTCGCGTAACGAGGAAGGCAAGATTTACCAGCGCCCGTTCGGCGGCCACATGCAGAACTACGGCGAAGGCCCGCCGGTGCAGCGCACTTGCGCGGCCGCAGACCGGACCGGCCACGCGATCCTCCACACGCTCTATGGCCAGTCTCTTCGCAACAATGCCGAGTTCTTCATCGAGTATTTCGCACTCGACCTCATCATGTCGGATGATGGCCGTTGCACGGGCGTGGTCGCCTGGAACCTCGACGACGGTACCATTCACCGCTTCGCTGCCAAGATGGTCGTGCTTGCGACCGGCGGTTACGGCCGCGCCTACTTCTCGGCGACCTCAGCGCATACCTGCACCGGTGACGGCGGCGGCATGATCGCGCGTGCCGGCCTGCCGCTCCAGGACATGGAGTTCGTGCAGTTCCACCCGACCGGCATCTACGGCGCCGGCTGCCTGATTACCGAGGGCGCACGCGGCGAAGGCGGCTATCTCGTCAACTCCGAGGGCGAGCGCTTCATGGAGCGTTATGCGCCGTCGGCGAAGGACCTTGCCTCCCGCGACGTCGTCTCCCGTTGCATGACGCTGGAAATCCGGGAAGGCCGCGGTGTGGGCAAGAACAAGGACCACATCTACCTGCATCTCGATCATCTCGATCCGGCCGTTCTGCATGAGCGTCTGCCGGGCATTTCCGAGAGCGCGAAGATCTTCGCTGGCGTCGATGTGACCCGCGAGCCAATCCCGGTTCTGCCGACCGTTCACTATAACATGGGCGGCATTCCGACGAATTATTGGGGCGAAGTCCTGAACGCCGACAGCCAGAACCCGGAACGTGTCGCGCCCGGCCTGATGGCGGTGGGCGAAGCGGGTTGCGCCTCTGTTCACGGTGCCAACCGTCTGGGCTCGAACTCGCTGATCGACCTCGTGGTCTTCGGTCGTGCCGCAGCCATCCGCGCCGGTCAGGTGATCGACAAGTCCGAGCCGGTCCCGGCTCTCAATACGGCCGCCTGCGACAAGATCATGGAGCGCTTCGACCGCGTTCGCTTCGCCTCCGGCGCAACGCCGACGGCGGTCGCCCGCGACAAGATGCAGCGCGCCATGCAGGAAGACGCCGCCGTGTTCCGCACGCAGGAAGCGCTGGAATCCGGCTGCCGCCGCATTTCGGCAATCTGGAAGGGCGAGTTGCAGGATCTCAAGGTCACCGACCGCTCCATGGTCTGGAACTCCGATCTGGTCGAGACGCTGGAATTGCACAACCTGATGGCCAACGCGATCACGACGGTCCATGGCGCCGAAGCGCGCAAGGAGAGCCGTGGTTCGCACGCTCGCGAGGACTACGCGACCGGTCCGCTCGGCGGTCGCGACGACGTCAACTGGCGCAAACATACGCTGGCCTGGGTGAGCGAGGCGGGCGAGGTCAAGCTCGACTACCGTCCGGTTCACACCGACCTCATCGCCGAGGGCATCGATCCGCAGAAGATCGCGCCGAAGGCGCGCGTCTACTGATCTGAGAGGAACAGGACATGGTTGAACTCGCTCTTCCCAAGAACTCGCAGATCACCGAAGGCAAAGTCTGGCCGAAGCCGGAGGGTGCCAAGAACCTGCGGGAGTACCGAATCTACCGCTGGAATCCGGACGACGGACAAAACCCGCGCATCGATACGTACTATATCGACGTCGACAACTGCGGCCCGATGGTTCTCGATGGTCTGCTGTACATCAAGAATAACATCGATCCGACGCTGACGCTCCGCCGCTCCTGTCGCGAAGGCATCTGCGGCTCGTGCGCGATGAATATCGACGGCACCAACACGCTCGCCTGCACGAAGGGCATGGACGAGATCGGCGGTACGGTGAAGGTTTATCCGCTGCCGCACATGCCGGTGGTCAAGGACCTCGTGCCGGATCTCACCAACTTCTATGCCCAGCATCGCTCGATCGAGCCGTGGCTGAAGACCGTCTCTCCTCCGCCGGCCAAAGAATGGAAGCAGAGCCATCAGGACCGTCTGAAGCTCGACGGTCTCTACGAGTGCATTCTTTGCGCATGCTGCTCGACCTCCTGTCCGAGCTACTGGTGGAACGGCGACCGTTATCTCGGACCGGCCGTCCTGCTGCAGGCCTATCGCTGGCTCATCGACAGCCGCGACGAAGCGACTGGCGAGCGTCTCGATAACCTGGAAGATCCTTTCCGGCTCTATCGCTGCCACACGATTATGAACTGTGCGCAGACCTGTCCGAAGGGGCTCAATCCGGCGAAGGCGATCGCCGAGATCAAGAAGATGATGGTCGAGCGCCGCGTCTGATCGGCGCCGATATATGTGCTTTGAACGGGTCGCAGCCGAAAGGATGCGGCCCGTTCACGTATTCGGCATCGGTCGACGCCCGGTTGCAGAAGCGAATGGATCGTAATATTTGAGTGCCGACTTGATTTGAAAGGGTCGCTGGCGATAATTCCGCCGTGTTCCTGCGCGATTGACCCAATGAAGCGGATGAACGGGAGTATCGATATGAAATTCAAATATGCCGCGACGGGTGTTGCTGTCGTGCTTTCACTTGCTGGCTGCCAGCGGACCTCTTACAGCGGTCTCGACAACTCGTCGTCATCGCTGCCGCCGTTGCAGGCCCAGCCGGTGCCGTCGGTACAGTCCGGCCAGCTTCCGCCGCCCGGCGCAGCCGATCCTTCGCAGTTCCCCGCAGCTCCCGCCGGCGCGCCGACTTCGGTCGCTGCTGCGGCGCCCGCGACCGCTCTCGACGTCACCAAGGAATCGATGGTCGGCAACTGGCGCGTCGCGAATGCGGGCGCGTCGTGCGATATGTTCCTGACGCTCACCAATCTCGGTTCCGGCTCGCGCGGAGGCACGCGTGGCTGTGCCGGCCCGCTGACGACCATGGGATCCTGGGAAGTCGAGGGCAAGCAAGTCGTTCTGAAGGATCGCAACGGTAACGTGATCGGCCGGCTCTACAAGACGGCGGATACCCGTTTCGACGGAACGACGAACAACGGCCAACCGCTCAGCCTCAGCCGTTAGTCCCAATTCTGGAGCGGGTCCAGCCGTCCACGTTCCCGCTCGGAGCATCCGATGCAGCCCATTCCCGATTATGCGCACAGCGTGTGCGAGCACCTGCGCTCGCAGGCCGCCGCCGGCTTGTTGCAGGCCGACTCCGCCCAGATGGAGGTTGCGCAGTCTCTCGACAATATTCTGTTTGACTTGAGGCAGCAGCGCCCTGCGGCAAAGTCGAGCGCGCTCGGCTGGATGTTCGCCCGCAAGAAGAAGCCCGTCGGTGCACGACGTGGCCTCTATGTCCACGGCAGTGTCGGGCGCGGCAAGACGATGCTCATGGATCTTTTCTTCGAGTTTGCCCCTGTGGAGAAGAAGCGTCGCGCGCATTTCCACGAGTTCATGGCAGATGTCCACGCACGTATCCACGCCCATCGTGTGAAGTTGAAGAACGGAGAGACGCGGCAGGCGGACCCGGTTCCTCCAGTGGCGGCCGCCCTGCGAGAGGAAGCGGAACTGCTCTGCTTCGATGAGTTCACCGTCACCGATATTGCCGACGCGATGATCCTGTCGCGGCTTTTCACTGAGCTCTTCTCGCGAGGCTGCATTCTTGTCGCCACCTCGAACGTGGAACCGGATAGTCTCTATCGGGACGGGCTCAACCGCGGTCTCTTCCTTCCTTTCGTCGCACTTCTGAAACGGCACGTCGACGTCGTCAGCCTGGACTCGCCGACCGACTACCGAATGGAGAAGAACCAGCACCTGCCGGTCTATGTGATGCC
>DATGWU010000080.1:0-4126 GCA_035299345.1 Rhizobium sp. | reverse complement strand
TGCTGCGGAAAAATCGATCTCTTCGTAGCCGAAGACCGGCGACCAGAGGAGCCGCGATCCGGCGGGATCGACGAGGCCCTTGCTGCTGATCGAGATCGCCGCGATCCGGTCGGCGTCGAGGCCGGAGCGGCGCATCAGCCTGAGCACCGCCTCGCGGAAGGCTTCGACGAACTGGGCGGTCGAGGGACCCGCCTCGTCGCGCGGCTCGTCGAAGCGGTCGATCAGCGTGCCGGTATAGTCGGCGAGCGAATACTGCAGCGTGTCGGAGGAGATCCGCACCGTGATCAGGTAGCGGTGGTCGCGCCGGCGGGCAAAGAGCACCCGCGGCCGGCCGCGTCCGCCTGAGACGTGCTGCTCGTGGCGTTCGAGCGCGCCGGTCCGCTCGAGGTCGGCGGTGATCGCCGAGACGGTCGCGGATGCGAGCCCGGTCGCCGCCGCGATGTCGGTGTGGGCGAGCGGCCCGTGGCGCCGGAGCGATGACAGGACGAGCACGCTGTTTTGCTGACGCACCATTTCGGTGCTGGACTTCGTCAGCATGGAGGCTTTCCGGTCATGTCGGTCGTCTGCAGCACATGCTCCTCCCAAAGCATCCGGCCGGCTTCTTGGCAAGCCCTCGCCCTTGCAGGACGGGGGCTGTTGACAGCTGAAGAATCTTCTGCCAGTTATTTTCTCGACTGTCGAGAAAAACCGGTGAGGCCGGCGAACGAGACAGTGATTTCCGCAGGGCTGAGAGGGGGGGAGGGAGTTCCACCGCCGGCCTGCATCCAACAGGGAGGCTTAAATGAAGTCTATTTCGAAGCTGATGGCATGCGCTGCCGTCATCGTATCCATGCATTCCGCCGCCGCCGCCAAGGACCTGGTCGTCGGCGTTTCCTGGTCGAACTTCCAGGAAGAGCGCTGGAAGACCGACGAGGCCGCGATCAAGGCCGCGCTCGAAGCGTCCGGCGACAAGTACATTTCCGCTGATGCCCAGTCGTCCGCCGCCAAGCAGCTGACCGACATCGAAAGCCTGATCTCGCAGGGCGCCAACGCGCTGATCGTTCTCGCCCAGGATTCCGACGCCATCGGCCCGGCCATCGAAAAGGCCGTCGCGGAAGGCATTCCGGTCGTCGGCTACGACCGCCTGATCGAGAACCCGGATGCCTTCTACATCACCTTCGACAACAAGGAAGTCGGCCGCATGCAGGCCCGCGAAGTGTTCACGGTGAAGCCGGAAGGCAACTACGTCTTCATCAAGGGCTCGTCCTCCGATCCGAACGCGGACTTCCTGTTCGCCGGCCAGATGGAAGTGCTGAAGGAAGCGATGGACGCCGGCAAGATCAAGAACGTCGGTGAAGCCTATACCGACGGCTGGAAGCCGGAAATTGCCCAGAAGAACATGGAGCAGTTCCTGACCGCCAATGACAACAAGGTCGACGCGGTCGTCGCCTCGAACGACGGCACCGCCGGCGGTGCGGTCGCTGCCCTCGATGCCCAGGGCCTCGCCGGTTCCGTTCCGGTCTCCGGCCAGGATGCCGACAAGGCGGCGCTCAACCGCATCGCGCTCGGCACGCAGACGGTTTCCGTCTGGAAGGACAGCCGCGAACTCGGCAAGCGCGCCGCTGAAATCGCGGTCGAACTCGCCGGCGGCAAGAAGATGACCGAAATCGGAGGCGTGACCTCCTTCAACGGCGGTCCGAAGGGCGTCGCCATGCAGTCGGTCTTCCTCGCTCCGCTTCCGATCACCAAGGACAATCTGAACGTCGTCATCGACGCCGGCTGGATTTCCAAGGACGAAGCCTGCCAGGGCGTCAAGGGCGACGTCGCTGCCTGCAAGTAAGCACCCGAACGCGGTGTGATCCGAACCTTCGCAAGCGCCGCGACGCACCCCGTTGCGGCGCTTGCACAAGGTCGGTGCGAGGCGGACAATGGCGTCCGTGGTCGCTCCGTCGGCCGCTCGGGGGAGTAGGGCGCAGACGCGATCCGGACCGTATCATCAGACCAGCCGCATAACGCTCCGGCCCCCGGCCGCATGGACGGCGGCTCTTTAAGAACAAGTGGGGAGAAGGCACGTACATGGCCGACATCACACATGCTACCCAGAGTAATCCTGCGCGAAACGCCAATGAGAGCGCGGTGAAGCGCTTCTTCCGGGCAACCGAGATAGACACCCGTCTTCTCGGCATGGTCGGCGCGCTCGTGCTCATCTGGCTCGGTTTCCAACTCATGACCGGCGGCCTCGTCGATGGCCTGTTCCTGAAACCGCGCAACCTGTGGAACCTGACCGTGCAGACCTCCTCGGTCGCCGTCATGGCGAGCGGCATGGTGCTGATCATCGTCACCCGCAACATCGACCTTTCGGTCGGCTCCGTGCTCGGCTTCTGCGGCATGGTCATGGGGGTCATGCAGGCGAAGATCCTGCCGCAATATCTCGGCCTCGAGCATCCGGCGATCTGGATACTCACGCTCGCTTCCGGCATGGTCGTCGGTGCGGCGATCGGCGCGCTGCACGGCGCGATCATCGCCTTTTTGAACGTGCCCGCCTTCATCGTCACGCTCGGCGGCCTGCTCGTCTGGCGCGGCGCCACCTGGTTCGTCACCTCCGGCCAGACGGTCGCCCCGATGGATGCCACCTTCCGCCTGATGGGCGGCGGCACCGAGGGCTCGATCGGCGCCACGGCGAGCTGGATCGTCGGCCTCGTCGCGTGCCTCGCGATCGTCGCCGCCATCCTGAATTCGCGCAAGCAGCGCAAGCGTTTCGGCTTTCCGCTGCGCCCGGTCTGGGCCGAGTATTTCCTCTCGGTGCTCGGCTGCGTTCTGGTGCTCGGCGCCGTCGCGATCGCCAACAGCTACTACTGGCCGACCAATATCGCCCGCAAATATGCCGATGCCAACGGCATCGCCTGGCCTGAGGGCGGCCTCCTGATCTCGCACGGCATCGCCATTCCGGTGCTGATCGCCGTCGTCGTCGGCATCGTCATGACCTTCATCTCGACGCGCCTGCGCTTCGGCCGCTACGTCTTCGCGATCGGCGGCAACCCGGAGGCCGCCGAACTCGCCGGCATCAAGACCCGCTGGGTGACGGTCCGGATCTTCACGCTGATGGGCATCCTCTGCGCCATCGCCGCGGCGATCTCGACGGCCCGCCTCAACGCTGCGACCAATGCGCAGGGTGAACTCGACGAGCTCTACACCATCGCCGCGGCCGTCATCGGCGGCACCTCGCTCGCCGGCGGCGTCGGAACGATCGCCGGTGCCATGATCGGCGCACTGGTCATGCAGTCGCTGCAGTCCGGCATGGTGCTCCTCGGCATCGACAGCCCGTTCCAGCGCATCGTCGTCGGTGTGGTCCTCGTCGTCGCCGTCTGGCTCGACACCGTCTATCGCGCCCGCGCCAAGTAAGAAGGAGTACGCTCATGTCGGAACAACGCACTCCGCTGGTGGAAATGAAGAATGTTTCCATCTCGTTCGGCGGCATCCACGCGGTCGAGAACGCCTCGGTCGATCTCTATCCCGGCGAGGTCGTGGCACTGCTCGGCCATAACGGCGCCGGCAAGTCGACGCTCATCAAGATCCTCTCCGGCGCCTACCGGCGCGATGACGGCGAGATCCTGATCGACGGCGCACCGGCCGACATCAACAACCCGCGCGATGCCAAGAAATACGGCATCGAAACGATCTACCAGACGCTCGCCGTCGCCGACAATGTTGACGCCGCCGCCAACCTCTATCTCGGCCGCGAGCTCCGCACCGCCTGGGGCACGCTCGACGACGTGGCGATGGAGGCGAAGGCCCGCGAGGTGATGGGGCGGCTCAACACCAACTTCCGCCGCTTCAAGGAGCCGGTGAAGGCGCTTTCGGGTGGCCAGCGGCAGTCGGTGGCGATCGCGCGCGCGATCCTCTTCGACGCCCGCATCCTGATCATGGACGAGCCGACGGCCGCCCTCGGACCGCAGGAGACCGCCCAGGTCGGCGAACTCATCCAGCAGCTGAAACGGGAGGGCCTCGGCATCTTCTTGATCAGCCACGACATACACGACGTCTTCGATCTCGCCGACCGCGTCTTCGTCATGAAGAACGGCAAGGTGGTGGGGGAAGCCCGCACCGCCGACGTCACCAAGGACGAGGTGCTCAGGATGATCATCCT
>DATGWU010000079.1:0-9842 GCA_035299345.1 Rhizobium sp. | reverse complement strand
TTGGGTGAGGCACTCTGGGTACAGACGTTTCGACAACTAACGGAACACGGTGAAATTCCGTGACGGTCCCGCCGCTGTAACCAGATACGAGTCTCAGGAGGCTTTGTCCGCCACTGTCCGGTCCCGGACGGGAAGGTGCCTGAACCCGGCCACGCTGGAAGTCAGAAGACGAGTTGATCCGCAACCGAAATCCGCCCGATGGCAAAGGGTGGAATGATCGGCGTCACGTGGAGGACCCGTATGTCTGCAGAAATGAGCCTCGCTTCGGGGCAACAACCAATCCAGTCCTTTGAAACCGTCGCCGCCCTGCGAAAAGCGCTAAGCCAGCTTCCGCAAGGCGACGCGCGAGCCGCAGAGGCCGCCGCCGCCCGTGAGGGCATGCTGACGAAGCCACCCGGAAGCCTCGGGCGGCTCGAGGAGACCGTCGCCTGGCTTGCCCGCTGGCAAGGGCGCTACCCGCCGGTCATGGACTGGCCGCAAACCTGCGTCTTTGCCGGCAATCACGGCATCGCCGAGGCAGGCGTCTCCGCCTATCCGCCGGTCGTCACAGAGCAGATGGTCCTCAATTTCGAGAGAGGGGGCGCTGCGATCAACCAGTTGAGTACCGAGCTGGGAGCCAGCATGACGGTCGTTCCCCTGGACCTTGCCCGACCGGTCAAAAACTTCCTGCACGCGCCCGCCATGACGGAATGCGAGTTCCTGGAAGCGTTCAACGCGGGAATGCACGCCGTGCGGCCGGATGCCAGCATCCTGTGCCCCGGAGAGATGGGCATCGGAAACACGACGTCGGCCTCGGCTCTGTGCCTCGCGCTCCTCGGCGGCCCCGCCGTCGAATGGTGTGGCCGCGGCTCAGGCGTCTCCGATGACGTCCTGAAGCGAAAGGCCGAGATCATCTCAGAGGGGGTGACACGCCATCGGGAATTGATCGATGACGGCCTGGATGCCCTGCGGATACTCGGTGGACGCGAGATCGCCGCCATGGCTGGCGCGATTCTCGCCGCGCGCCTGCTTTCGATCCCGGTCATGCTCGACGGATTCATATGCTCCGCCGCCGCCCTTGCCCTGTATTGCAGCGGTGTAGACGCTCTTGCGCATTGCATGGTGGGACACGCCTCCATGGAGCCCGGCCACCGGCGACTTCTCGCCCACCTCGGTCTCCGGCCGCTTCTCGATCTCGACCTGCGACTTGGCGAAGGAACCGGGGCGGTGCTGGGCGCAATTCTCGCAAAAGCCGCCCTGCGTTGCCACCTCGGCATGGCCACGTTCGCCGAAGCCGGCGTCGACAGCGGTGCAGCAATATAGCCTTCATGATCTCGGGTCCGTCGCCGACGGTTGCCCGAAGACGGAAACTGCCCCGGGGCGGGATGGAAGACATCCTGTCGCGGGGATTCCCTATCGTTTCGCGAGGAAGGCCTCGATGCCTTCTGCGGCCTCTGCACTTTCCCAGCGGTCCGCGAGCAGTTCGGCGGTTCGCTCGAAGAGCCCTGATAGGCTCTGGCCACCGAGTTCCAGACAAAGCGCCTTTGCCGCTGCGACCGCCCCCGGCCGCGTCTTCAGGATCGCTGCGACTTCAACCTCGACGCAGGCATCCAGTTGTTCTGGTTCCGTCACGGTGGAGACGAGGCCACATCTCAGGGCGAAGGTGGCATCGAACGGCTTGGCCGTGAGGAAAACCTGCCGGGCGTAGCCCTCGCCGATACGGCGAACAACGAAGGGACCGATCGTCGCCGGAATGAGACCGAGGCGGGTTTCGGTGAGAGCAAAGCGGGCGGTTTCCACCGAAATGACGATGTCGCAGACTGCCATCAGCCCGATACCGCCGCCATAGGCGTTCCCGTGAACCCGGCCGATCAGCGGTTTCGGCAGGGCATTGAGTGCCGAAAACATCGCCGAAAGCGCCCGGCTTTCCTGCATCTTTCCGGCACGATCCTTGTCCCGCTGCTCCCGCATCCAGCCGAGATCGCCGCCGGCGCAAAAACTTGTGCCTTTGCCGGCGAGCACGACGGCACGCACACGTTCATCCGCGCCGAGTATTTCTGCGGCTTTCGTGAGTTCGCCGATCGTCCGGGCGTTCAAAGCATTGTGCTTGTCGGGACGGTTCAGCGTCAGACACGCGATGCCGCGCTCGTCAGTGTCGATCAGGATCGTTTCGAATTCCGTCATGCGTTCCTCCCGGAAAGACGCCCGATCCGCTCCTTGATGAAAGCTTCGGCGCGTTTCAGTTTCTCCGGATCGATCCCGGTCTCGAACCCGCGGCCTTCGAGCAATTCCACGAGCGAGCCGGTTGCGACATTGCCCTTGGCACCCGGCGCATAAGGGCAGCCGCCGAGCCCGCCGACGGCGGAATCGAACGTCCTTAGCCCGTGGTCGAGTGCAGCTTCGACATTGGCGAGCGCACGATTGCCGGTGTCGTGGAAATGCCCCGCCACTTGCTGGGCCGGCACCGACCGCAGGACCTGCTCCAGCATGGCGGATACTGTGTCCGGTGTACCTGCGCCGATCGTATCGCCGAGCGAGATTTCGTGGCAGCCGAGCCCGGTCAGGCGTTCCGCGACCACGCGAACGGCCTCGGGTGCGATGGCGCCTTCATAGGGGCAGACGACGACGCAGGAGACATAGCCGCGGACCGGAACGCCGGCCACTTTTGCCGCCTCCATGACGGGCGCAAAACGTTCGAAGCTCTCGGCGATCGAACAGTTGATATTCTTCTGGCTGAAGGTCTCGGAGGCAGAGGCGAAGATTGCAACCTCGTCGACCTTTGCGGCAAGTGCTGCCTCCAGCCCTTTGAGGTTCGGCGTCAGCGCGCTGTAGACCACGCCCGGGCGGCGAGCGATGCCCGCCAGAACCTCGGCAGCATCCGCAAGCTGCGGCACCCATTTCGGTGAGACGAAGCTCGTGACCTCGATCTTGCGGAAGCCGGCTTCGGAGAGACGGTCGACCAGCGCGATCTTGTCGGCGACCGGAATAATCTCCTTCTCGTTCTGCAAGCCGTCGCGCGGGCCGACTTCGTAGACCGTGACAAACTCAGCCATCGACCGCGCCCTCCGCCATCCGGATGAGCACGGCGCCGCCCTCCGCCTGGCCGCCCTCGGTGCAGAAGACCGCGTCGACGAGGCCGTCGCGCGGGCTCCTCAGCGTATATTCCATCTTCATCGCCTCCATAACGACGAGTCGGTCCCCAGCCTTTACGCTGACGCCCGCCTCGACGTCGACCAATCGGACGACGCCCGTCATCGGCGCGAGGATCTCGCCGGAGTGGTGGTGCGCGGCATCCTCCCCTTCCAGCGGGTCCGGGCTCTCGAAGACGTAAGTCTCTCCGTCGAGCAGAACCGAGATGTGTCGCCCGCCGCTGTGGGCATCTACGGCGATACGGGCGTCGACCCTGGCGCTGCCGTCCTCGCGCACCAGACGGGCCGAAAAGGTCCGGTCGTCGAAGACAATATTCTCGAAGAGCACTTCTTTCACGCCGCCCGAGAGCCTGACACGTCCGTTGCCGGGAACGATGCGACGCTCGATCACCTCTTCGCCTGCGTGCAGCGTCACGCGATGGCCGGCCTCACCCCAGAGCCGGAAACCGCAGTGCGGCTCTTCGGGATCGATGTCCGCGTTAGCAAGCGCTGCGATCAGGATGGCCTCTTCCGAAAGCCGGGGTGTGGCAGTGAGGCGCTCCAGATTGCGATCGATCAGCCCGGTGTCCATACGTCCCTGCCGGAAGGTCTCGTCCTTGCAAAGCGCACGCAGAAAGTCTCGATTGCTGGTGAGTCCGGTAATGTGTGTGGCGTCGAGCGCACTCTTCAGCCCGTTGATCGCCTCGTCTCGCGACTGGCCATGGGCGATCACCTTGGCGATCATCGGATCGTAATAGGGCGAGACCCGATCGCCGGCGCGAACGCCCGCGTCGATGCGGATGCCCTCGCCGCTCCCGAACTCCAGGTGATCGATCCGGCCCGCCTGCGGCAGGAAGCCGTTCGCCGGATCCTCGGCGTAGAGGCGCGCCTCGACGGCGTGGCCGAGAAGCCGGATGTCGTCCTGTTGCACCGGCAACGGCTCTCCCGCCGCCACGCGCAATTGCCACTCGACCAGATCGTAGCCGGTCACCATTTCGGTCACCGGATGCTCGACCTGCAGGCGCGTGTTCATTTCCATGAACCAGAAGCCGTCCGGCCTGAGCGGCCCCGAGCCATCGGCGATGAACTCGACCGTCCCGGCTCCTTTGTAAGCAACGGCTTTCGCTGCCGCGATCGCAGCCTCGGTCATCGCGGCCCGTACGGCGTCCGTCATGCCCGGAGCCGGCGCTTCCTCGATCACCTTCTGGTGCCGCCGTTGCAGCGAGCAGTCGCGCTCGAGCAGATGGACGACGTTGCCACGGCCGTCGCCGAAGACCTGCACTTCGATATGGCGCGGCGAGGAGATGTACTTCTCGATCAGGACACGATCATCCCCGAACGCGGACTTCGCCTCACGACGGCAGCTTTGGAGCGCAGCATCGAAGTCGCCCTCGTTCTCGACACGGCGCATCCCCTTGCCGCCACCGCCCGCCGACGCCTTGATCAGCACGGGATAGCCGATCTTGCCGGCTTCGACCTTCAGGAAGGCTGCGTCCTGATTGTCACCGTGATAGCCGGGCACCACCGGCACGCCCGCTTCCTCCATCAGCCGCTTAGCGGCGTCCTTCAACCCCATTGCGCGGATCGACGCGGCGTCGGGACCGATGAACGTAAGCCCTGCCTTCCCGACTGCTTCGACGAAATCCGGGTTTTCCGACAGGAATCCGTAACCGGGATGGATTGCTTCTGCGCCGCTGGCAAGGGCTGCCGCGACGACCTTGCCGATGTCGAGATAGCTTTCGGTGGCCGGCGCGGGCCCGAGGAGGACCGCCTCGTCGGCGAGCGCGACATGCAATGCGGCGCGGTCGGATTCCGAATAGACAGCGACGGTCTGAATTCCGAGCCGTCTCGCCGTCTTTGTGACACGGACGGCGATTTCGCCGCGATTGGCAATGAGGATTTTGGAAAACATCGTCACGCCTCACATCCTGAACAGGCCGAATTTCGTCTCTTCGATCGGCGCGTTGAGCGCGGCACGGAGAGAAAGGGCCACCACGTCGCGGGTCTTTTCCGGATCGATGATCCCATCATCCCAGAGCCGGGCGGAGGCGTAGAGCGGCGCCGACTGGCGCTCGAACAGTTCCAGCGTCGGGCGCTTGAACTCGGCCTCGTCCTCTGCTGACCATGTGCCGCCCCTGGCCTCGATGCCGGCGCGCTTCACGTTCGCCAGCACGCCGGCCGCCTGCGGTCCGCCCATGACGGCGATCCGGGCATTCGGCCACATCCAGACGAAGCGCGGTCCGAAGGACCGGCCGCACATGCCGTAATTGCCTGCGCCGTAGGACCCGCCAATGATCACCGTCACCTTCGGCACGGCGGCGGTCGAGACAGCCGTCACCAGCTTCGCGCCGTCCTTGGCGATGCCGCCCGCCTCATATTTCGAGCCGACCATGAAGCCGGTGATGTTCTGCAGGAAGAGAAGCGGGATCTTGCGCTGGCAGCAGAGCTCGATGAAATGGGCGCCCTTGAGTGCACTTTCGGAAAACAGGACGCCGTTGTTGGCGATGATCCCGACCGGCACGCCGTCGACATGGGCAAAGCCGGTCACCAGCGTCGTACCATAGCGCGGCTTGAACTCGTCGAAATCCGAGCCGTCGACGATACGGGCGATCACCTCGCGCACGTCGTAGGGCAGCTTCGGATCGGCTGGGACGAGGCCCATGATCTCGGAGGCCGGATAGACAGGAGCTCGGGACTGGCCGAGTGCGATCGGCGGCTGCGGGGCCGGCCCGAGATTCCGGACGATCTGGCGGGCGAGCGCCAGCGCATGATCGTCATTGTCGGCGAGATAGTCGGCGACGCCGGAAAGTCGCGTATGGGTATCACCGCCGCCGAGCGTCTCGGCTTCGACCACCTCGCCTGTCGCCTCCTTCACCAGCGGCGGGCCGGCCAGGAAGATCGTCCCCTGGTTCTTGACGATGACGGTCTGGTCGCACATGGCCGGCACATAGGCCCCGCCAGCCGTGCACGACCCCATGACGACGGCGATCTGCGCGATCCCCTTCGCACTCATGCGGGCCTGATTGTAGAAGATCCGGCCGAAATGATCGCGATCGGGGAAGACCTCATCCTGGTTCGGCAGGTTCGCGCCACCCGAGTCGACGAGGTAAATGCAGGGCAGACGATTCTCCTCGGCGATCTCCTGCGCACGCAGGTGTTTCTTGACCGTCAGCGGGTAGTAGGTGCCACCTTTGACGGTCGCATCATTGCAGACGATCATGCAGTCGCGGCCTTCGACGCGGCCGATGCCGGCAATCAGCCCCGCTGCCGGAATGTCCTCCTCGTAGACGCCGGTCGCAGCAAAAAGCCCGATCTCCAGGAACGGAGAGCCGACATCGAGGAGCCCCGCCACCCGGTCGCGCGGCAACAGCTTTCCGCGCTTGACGTGGCGATCGCGCGCGGGCTCAGGCCCTCCGGCAATGACGCGCAGGGCGTCCGCATCGATCGCGTCTCGCTGAGCAAGCATTGCAGCGCGGTTGGCCTCGGCTTCGGGGGCAAGCGGCGTGCCGATGATCGTCATTTGTAGCCCCTCCCCGCCCTATCGCATCGCATTCATCATTTCGCGACCAATCAGCATCCGGCGGATTTCCGAGGTCCCGGCCCCGATTTCCATGAGTTTGGCGTCGCGGAACATGCGGCTCACCGCACTGTCATTGAGGAAGCCGGCGCCACCCATGGCCTGGACAGCCTGATGGGCAACCTCCATTGCCTTCTCGGATGCGTAGAGTACGCAACCCGCGGCATCCTGCCGTGTCACCTCGCCCCGGTCGCAGGCGGCAGCGACGGCGTAGACATAGGCGCGGGCGGAATTCATCTTGGTGTAGATGTCGGCGATCTTGCCCTGCATCAGCTGGAAGTCGCCGATCGACTGGCCGAACTGCTTGCGGCTGACCATGTAGGGCATGATCTCATCAAGACAGGCCGCCATGATGCCGCAACCGATCCCCGATAGGACGACACGCTCGTAATCGAGGCCGGACATCAGGACGTTGACGCCTCGCCCCTCCGAGCCCAGCACATTCTCAAACGGCACCTCGACGTCCTCGAAGATCAGTTCGGCCGTGTTCGATCCACGCATGCCGAGCTTGTCGAAATGTCGGGACGTCGAGAACCCCCGCATCGTCTTCTCGATGATGAAAGCCGTGATCCCTTTCGAGCCGGCCTCCGGGTCCGTCTTGGCGTAGACGACCAGCGTGTCGGCATCCGGACCATTGGTGATCCAGTACTTCGTCCCGTTCAGGCGGTAGTGGTCATTGCGTCTCTCTGCGCGCAACTTCATGGACACGACGTCGGAACCGGCTCCTGCCTCCGACATGGCAAGCGCGCCGACATGTTCGCCCGAAACAAGCTTCGGCAGATATTTCCGCTTCTGCTCGTCCGTTCCGTTGAGCTTGATCTGGTTGACGCAGAGATTCGAATGGGCACCGTAGGAGAGCGAGACGGAAGCCGAGGCCCGCGCCAGCTCCTCCACCACGATCGTGTGGGCCAGATAGCTCAACCCTACCCCGCCGTATTCCTCCGGCACGGTGACGCCCAAGAGTCCGAGATCGCCCATTTCCCGCCAGAGCTCGCTTGGAAAGGCATTGCTGCGGTCGATCTCCGCAGCCATCGGCTTCACGCGTTCCTGCGCGAAGCGATGAACCAAGTCGCGGAGCGCTTCAGTTTCCTCGTCAAAACCAAATCTCATCGTGTTGTTGAACATTGCCGCCTCCCAACAGAAACAAATGTCAGTACGCGCAGCCGACGCTGCGCAGCACCATCTCCGCGTAGATCTCCTCGATCCTCTTCTCTGAAAGTCTTCCGCCGCTGCGGTACCAGGTGTTGACCCCGGTCAGCATCGCGATGATCGCCATGGCACTGACGTGAGGATCCTCGATCCGGAACACGCCGCCCTCGCCTCCGCGCACGAGGATCGCCTTCAGCTCGCCTTCATACGCCTTGCGCAGCCGCTCTATCTCGGCGAAGCCGTCCGGCTCCAGCGCCCGCAACTCCATGTAGGAAATGAAGACCTCGTCAGCCCGCGTCAGATGATAGCGGATATGGAAACGGGCAAAATGCTCGAGCGCTGTCGCCGGCGGCTCGCCTGCGACGTCTTCCGTCTTCAGCGACGTCAGCAACTCCTCCATATGCTCGCGCATGAGGGTCACGAGAATCTGCTGCTTGGTCGGGAAATACTGATAGAGCGCTCCCGGCTGCACACCGACGGCGTCCGCGATCATGCGCATGGAAACGGCGTCGTAGCCGTGCTTGGCGAACAGTCCGAGGCTTTGCCTGCGGATCGCCGCGGCCGTCTTCTCACCCGCCGATCCCGCCGGACGTGCCACGGCTTCGCTCCATTAATTGAATGAACGTTCATTTCTTTAACCGGGAAATGCCTCACCCGTCAAGCCCGCTGCTGCAGAAGGACTTGCGACCGGAACCGACGGCCGCTCCGCTGCGAACGTAATTGAATGGAAACTGTTTACAATCTCTGGTATGCATGGCGGTGATCAGCACGTGCGTGGCCGAACACGTCCGGAACAAGGGGGAAGGGAATGGCAGAGCGGATCGACTACATCGCCAACGAGCTTGCGACGCTGCTCGATCTGACGAAGCTTCAGAAGGAGGAGCGCCTTGCCCACCTCATCGGTCTGGCGCTGAGCGAGGCGAAAGCCGAGAAAGCCCGCCGCGTGGAAAGACAGCAGCCGGACGAGGCGTCCGGCCGTTGAGGTCCTGCGCCCCTCGAAGCGCTTGATTTCATCACGCGTGAACGCCAACACCGATAGCGCCGATGTAATCCAGCACCTCGTCTGCCCTCCCATCACGCACGAGTTGCATGGCGGTGAATCCGGAAAATCCGGGGAGCGGTTCCGATCTATACCAAGCAAAGGCCATCAGGGCCGTACCGACGCGCGGCTCGACTTTGTTGACGATTGCAATCATCTCGCCCAGGCGCCGTTGGGTCCTGCCGGAACGGATGCCCTCCTTGCGCTGAACGGCGTCCTTGCCGAGACCCGCGGTGCGCGCGATTTCCATTCTGGTCGTGTGAAACGCCGCGGCAATCTTTCGTGGAGCGAAAAGGTCCCCTTCGGTATATCGGGCGAGTTCCATGGCATCGGCCTTCTTTCGAGCGAACCACTTACATTATTACTGCGATACGACGTCAATTTCGACGTCCTTGGCCCTCGTGTCGAGCGTTTCGGGGCTGCCTGCCCGTTCTGATGTCTCCGGCGGCGCGAGCAGCCCAGACCTACGACGCCTTGCGCTGGAAGTCCGTGACGTCGAGGTCGAAGGGAATCCTGTCGATGACCTGGAGCTGGCGAGCCAGCCAGTCGATGAACACCCGCACCTTGTTGCTCAAGTGACGCGTGCGCGGATAGACGATATAGAGCGGCAGCCGCTCGCATTGCCAGTCCGTGAGGACGGGCACCAACTCGCCCCTGGCAAGCGCATCCTTGACGAAGAACGGTGCGGACTGCACGACGCCGAGCCCCGAAACCGCCGCGTTCAGATAGGTTCTGCTGTCGTTGACCGAGATGATGTAGCGCGGATCCACCTGGTGGAATTCCTCACCGCGGGTGAAATCCATCGTCCAGACGCGTCCCGACTGGGCATGCAGGTAGCCAACGCAGTAATGGGAGGTGGCGAGATCTTCCGGATGCTCCGGACGCCCGAACCGCTCCAGGTACTGCGGCGCGGCATAGCAGTGCAGCTTGAGCTCCCCGACCTTGCGGGCGATCAGGGACTGATCGGCCG
>DATGWU010000078.1:0-8383 GCA_035299345.1 Rhizobium sp. | reverse complement strand
CTTCCACGAGGGATGCGCCTACCGGCGCCATCTCCTGGAGAGCCTGGAGGCCAAGGGCATCCGTTCGCAGGTGGTCTACGAAGGTCAAAGCTACGCGAACGTGCTTGCCGCCGTCCGGGCCGGCTTCGGCATCACCGCGCTCGCCGAGAGCCAGGTCGAAGCGGGCGGCCTTATGCGGCTGCAGAGGCTCGGCGACGCGGATCTGGCCGAACTCGGCACGGTCGAGATCGTGCTTCGCCAGGCTGTCGGCCGGTCGAACGCGGCCTTGAAGGCATTTGCGCGGGCAATCGAGCTTCATATGCCGGAAGGCCCGGCGGCCACCGTTTCAAGTTTTCCGGCTTCGGCTTCACCGTTCCTGGTCCCGGCCGGCGTCGGTCGACCGGCTCCGGGCGGGCAGAGCCTCGCGCGGTAGCCGGTATCGGACGACCGCCGCAGTGCAAATGGAAAGACCCCGCGGGGGAGACGGCCGCGGGGTCTCGCTCCGTAGGTCGGCGGCGGGGGCGCCGCGACCTCGGGAAAGCAGGCTTCAGACGGTCAGTTCGCGTCGTTCGAGCTCGGTCACCATCGCGAGGTCGAGAATCTTCTGCAGGTTTGCGGCATGCCGGAAATTCGGCTCCTGGCCCCGTCCCTCCTGGATTGCCGCGATGAACTTCTGGTAGTTCGTCGCGACCGGATCGACGTCGATCTCTTTCCACACGGCGAGTTCGACATCTTCCTGCAGGCAGGCGCGCAGAACCGAGCGATCCGGACGGTGGATCACTTCGAGCGCGCCCTTGTCACCGTGGACGCGCAGTCTCAACTCGTTCAGATGGCCCGTCGCCCAGCGGCTCGCATGGATGACGCCCATCGCTCCGTTGGTGAACTCGGCCGTCATCGTGAAGCTGTCGTTGGCGTCGAGATCGTATTCACCGATCCTGTTGCCGGGGGCCTTCTCGAAGGTCTTCAGCCGCGCGAAGATGTGGTCGATATCGGTCGCGGCGCCATAGCCGGCGAAGTCGAGAATGTGGATGCCGACATCGCCGAGCACGCCATTGGAGCCGTGCTTGGTCGAGAGACGCCATAGCCACTGACTTTCCGTCGACCAGTCGCCCCAAGCCTTCGAGACGAGCCAGCTTTGGAGATAGGAAGCCTCGATATGGCGCACCTTGCCGATCTCGCCGGCAAGCACCATCTGGCGTGCTTTCTGTACCTGCGCGACGTTGCGGTAGGTGAGGTTCACGACATTGACGATACCGGCACGCTCGGCGGCCGCCGCCATTTCGTCGGCCTTGCCGTAGGTCTCGGCGAGCGGTTTCTCGCACATCACGTGCTTGCCGGCCGAAATCAGGGGAAGCGTCGTCGGGTGGTGGGCACGATCCGGCGTGACGTTGGTCACGGCATCGAACTCGCCCCAGGCGAGAACCTCCTCCAGCGAGGTGAACGTGTTCGGGATGTCGTGGCGAGCGGCGAAGGCACGGGCCTTGGCGATATCGACGTCGACTGCCGCGACCAGCTCGACGTCCGGGATGGTCGCGAAGTTCATGGCATGGGTGTTGGCCATGCCGCCGGTCCCGAGGACGAGAAGACGAACGGGAGCCATCAGCGGTATCCTTCCTCGCCGGCCTTGTGGAGTCTCGGACCGCGTTCGGTGATCGGTTCTAGCGCCTTGTCGACCGGCACGTTCGGCGCCTCGTGGATCCCGGCGAACGCCGGCTGCGGATTGTAAGCCCAGCGCACCGCGTTCCGGATCACCGTCTGCACCGTCTCGTCGTGATAGGTGGGGTAGGTCTCGTGGCCGGGCCGGAAGTAGAAGATGTTTCCGGCGCCGCGCCGCCAGGTGAGGCCCGAGCGGAAGACCTCGCCGCCGGCGAACCACGAGATGAACACCGTTTCCAGCGGCTCCGGCACGGAGAAGAACTCGCCGTACATCTCCTCGTTCTCCAGCACGAAGTTCTCCGGAATGCCCGCCGCGATCGGATGGCCCGGATTGACCGTCCAGATACGCTCGCGCTCGCCCGCCTCGCGCCATTTCAGGGCGCAGGGCGTTCCCATCAGCCGCTTGAACGGCTTCGAGAAATGGCCGGAATGCAGGACGATGAGGCCCATGCCTTCCCATACGCGTCTCGCTACGCGCTCGACCACCTCGTCCGCGACCGCGCCGTGATCCTTGTGGCCCCACCAGACGAGCACGTCGGTTTCCTTCAGCCGCGCTTCGGTGAGCCCGTGCTCCGGCTCCTGGAGCGTCGCCGTGGATGCCGTGATCGCGTCGTCGGCATTCAGCGCCGCGGCAATGGTCGTATGCATTCCGTCCGGGTAGATCGAGCGCACCACTTCATTGACGCGCTCGTGGATATTCTCGCCCCAGACAACTGTCCTGATCGTCACGTGACTTCTCCTTGTTTCCCGAACGCCGCCGTGGCGCCCGGCATTGCTCTCTTTGCCGTTCAGGCGGCGCCCTTCATCAGGTCGCGATGGAGGGCGCGACCATTCGCGTCGAACCGGTGCAATTCGCTCTCCTGCAGCGAGATCGCGACGGTCTCGCCCGGCTTCGGGGTGACGGTGCCCTCCTGGCGCACGACCAGCGGCTCGGCCGCGCCGATGTCGACATAGACATAGCTGTCGGATCCGAGCATTTCCGAGTGGACGACCGGACCCCGCCAGCGTCCCTCCTGGCCGAGCGACATGTGCTCCGCACGGATGCCGATTGTGTGGACGCCGAAGTCTTCCGAGAGGCGCCCGGAGAGGAAATTCATCTTCGGCGAGCCGATGAAGCCGGCGACGAAGAGCGAGTTCGGTCTTTCGTAGAGTTCCAGCGGCGTGCCGATCTGTTCGACCACGCCGTCGCGCAGCACGCAGATGCGGTCGGCGAGCGTCATCGCCTCGACCTGGTCGTGCGTCACGTAGATCATCGTCGTGCCGTGCATGCTGCGGTGGAGCTTGGCGATTTCGATGCGCGTCGCCACACGCAGGGCCGCGTCGAGGTTGGAGAGCGGCTCGTCGAACAGGAAGACGCGGGGATCGCGCACGATCGCCCGGCCGATCGCGACACGCTGGCGCTGGCCGCCGGAAAGCTGGCGCGGCAGCCGTTCGAGATAGGGCGTGAGCTGCAGCATCTCTGCGGCTTCGCGCACCCGGCGGTCCCGTTCGGCCTTGTCCTGACCGGCGAGCTTCATGCCGAAGGCCATGTTGTCGAACACGGTCATGTGCGGATAGAGCGCATAGGACTGGAAGACCATGGCGATGCCACGTTTGGCCGGCGGTAGCCGGTTCATCACCTCGCCGTCGAAGGCGAGTGCGCCTGAACTGATGTCCTCCAATCCCGCAATCAGCCGCAGGAGCGTGGACTTGCCGCAACCGGAGGGGCCGACGAAGACCATGAACTCGCCGGAACGGACCTCCAGGTCGACACCTTTGATGACTTCGAGCGCGCCGAAGGACTTGCGGACATCGGCAAGCTGGATGTGGGCCATGGGTTCTCCTCCTATCCCTTGACGCCGCCGGCGGTGAGGCCGGAAATTATCCGCCGCTGGAAGATCAGCACGAGCACGACCAGCGGCAGGGTGACGATGACCGAGGCGGCCATGATGGTGCCCCACGGAATTTCAAATTCGCTGTCGCCCGACAGCAGCGCGATCGCGACCGGCACGGTGCGCTGGCTGTCGGACGAGGTGAAAGTGAGCGCGAACAGGAATTCATTCCAGGCGGCGATGAATGCAAGGAGCCCGGTGGTCACCAGCGCCGGCCACATCAGCGGCATGAAGACCTGGCTGACGATCACCCATGAAGAGGCGCCGTCGACGATCGCCGCCTCCTCGATCTCGATCGGCAACTCGCGCATGAAGGTGGTCAATACCCAGACCGTGAAGGGGAGGGTGAAGATCATGTACGAGAAGATGAGCGCGATCGGCGTATTGAACACGCCGAACCAGCGAATGAGTTCGAAGAGACCGGCGAGCACCGCGATCTGCGGGAACATCGAGACGCTGAGGATCGTCAGCAGCAACAGGCCGCGCCCGCGGAACCGGACCCTCGCAAGCGCGTAGGCCGCGGTGATTGCGAGGAGCAGCGAGATCATCACCACCAGCGTCGAGATCAGCAGCGAATTGCCGAGATTGCGCAGGAAGGTGCCCCGCGACAGCACGGCGACATAATTGGAAAACGTGACCGATCGCGGCCAGTAGTCGACGTCGAAGAGGGCACTGCCGGGTTTGAGGCTGGTGATGATGGCGTAGTAGAACGGAAAGACCGCGACCACGACGATGACGGTGACGAGGAGATAGAAGGCGGATTGCCGGACGACGGTAGGCATCAGCGTTCACCTCCCGACAGATTGACGCGACCGAAGCGGATGTAGAGGACCGTGATCGTCGCGATGATGAGGAAGAGCATGGTCGATGCCGCTGCGCCATAGGCGAACTTGTCGAATTCGAACAGGTTCTCGCGCGCCATCACGGACATGGTCTTGGTGCGGGCGTTGTTCGGCGTCAGCACATAGATGAGGTCGAAGACCCGCATTGCATCGAGCATGCGGAAGATGACGGCGACCATCAGCGCAGGGCGGATGAGCGGCAGGGTGATGCGCCAGAAGACCTTGACCGGATGAACGCCGTCGATCTTCGCCGCCTCGTAGATGTCCTGCGGTACCATCTGCAGGCCAGCGAGGATGAGGAGCGCCATGAACGGCGTCGTCTTCCAGACGTCGACGATCAGCACTGCGGTCATGGCCGTCTGCGGATCGGCGGTCCAGGCGATCTTTTCGCTGATCAGCCCGAGACTGAGGAAGATGTCGTTCAGGATGCCGAACTGGTCGTTGAGCATCCAGGCCCACATCTTCGCCGAGACGATCGTTGGAATGGCCCAGGGGATGAGGATGGCCGCGCGGACGATCCCGCGGCCGGGAAAGCGCGCATTGAGGACGAGCGCGACGACGAGGCCGAGCACCGTTTCGACTGTGACGGAGATCAGCGTGAAGCGCAGCGTGTTCCCGACCGCCCCCCACCAGGCGGGATCGGCAAGCAGTCCGCGATAAATCGTGCGGCCGCTCTTCAGGGTGATCCAGGTCAGGTAGTTGTCGAAGCCGACGAACTCCGCCGCGTCCAGGTTATTGAGGGTAGCATTGGTGAAGCTGAAGGCGATGGTCCGGATCAGCGGCCAGCCGGCGACGAGGGCGAGCACCAGAAGGGTCGGCGCAAGAAAGGTCCATGCCGAACGGATGCGCTGGGCGCTGAGATCGGAACCGGCGGCAGGCTTGGCGGACCGATGCAGCGCGGGGCGGTCGAGCGTGAGATTGGTCATGAGCGATCCTCGGGAACAGCCAAAGTCAGGGCCGGGCGGCGGGGACGGCCGCCCGGCTTGCGGATCACCAGGAACTGCCCATGAGTTCCGTAAGCTCGACTTCGAGCAGTTCGAGATTTTCAGCCGCGGTCCCCGAGCCGGAGAGCGTGTTGTGGACCGCGCTCCAGAACCGCGAGGAGACTTCGTTGTACTTCACCTTGGTGACCGCGGACGGCCGAGGAACGGCGTCCTGGAAAATCGGCTTCCAGTTCGGCATGAAGGGCTGGGCGGCAGCAATCTCAGGATCGTCGTAGAGCGCCTGCAGGGTCGGAAGATTGGAATTTTCGATGGCCCTGCGCGTCTGCGCGTCTGCCGACGTTAGGAACTTGACGAGCGCGATCGCCGCTTCTTGCTCGTCGGAATACTTGGAGACCGCGAGGTTCCAGCCGCCGAGCGTGGAAGAGGGCTTGTCCCCGGCGGCAGCCACCGGCAGCGGGGCCACATCGAACTTGCCTTTCACCGCGCTGTCGGCACCGTTGCCGAGCGAGTAGGCATAGGGCCAGTTGCGCATGAAGACGGCATTGCCGGTCTGCCAGACGCCACGGGCCTCTTCCTCCTGGTAGGAGAGAACGCCGGGCGGCGAGATGGTGCCGATCCACGATTTTGCCTGTTCGAGGGCGGCGGCAGCCTTCTCGTTGTTGACGGAAATCGTGCCGTCCGGCTCGACGATCTGGCCACCGCCGGAGGACTTGATCCATTCGAGCGCATTGCAGGTGAGGCCTTCATAGGCGTTCGCCTGAAAAACGAAGCCCCAGATATCCTTCTGGCTGGCCTCGCGTTCCTTGTCCTGGATTTCCCTGGCGGTCGCGGCGAGCTCCTCCCAGCTCTTCGGGACGGCCTTGCCGTACTTCTCCAGCAGATCCTTGCGATAGTAGAGCGCCGGCGCATCGGTGAACATCGGCATGGCGACGAGACGTCCATCGACGGTCTGCGAGGCGATGATCGAGGGGAAGAACTGGTCGACGACGTCGCTTGCCGCCTCCTTGAGGTCGACGAACTGCTCGGCGAGCTGCGGTGCCCAGATGACATCGGTCTGGTAGACGTCGACGTCGGAATTGCCGGCGGCGAGCCAGAGCCGGTATTGCGCGAATTGTTCCGTACTCGACGGCGGCATGGTCACCAGCGTGACCTTGTGGCCGGTCTGTTTTTCGAACTCCCCAAACAGCTTGCGCAGGAAATCGAGATTCTTGCCGGTGGAATTTGCGGCAATCGAAATCTCGGCCGCCTGTACGGAACCGCACAGGGCCATGGCGGCGACCATGGCGGCACTCAACAGCTTCTTCATGCGTTTCTCCTCCCAGAAAAACCAGAACCCAAGGCTGCCCTTGAATTAAATTGAAAGCGCTTTGGTTCCGCGACTGTGGCAAAAAACCTGATGGGAGTCAAATAGGGAAAGGCTTGGAGCGGTAACGTCGAATTATATGATTGATTTATAGTATGGTTTCTCCCGGTCATGGCCGGGAAAACCCCCATCGTCGATTCACAGCGGCGCCTACACCCCATTCGTTTGTACGGGTTTTTGTAAGCGCTTTCGATTCACGAAGTCGCCATCTTGCAAGTGGCCGCGCGAGCATGGGATAAGCCGTTTGACGGACGCCGATGCGACCGGCACCGACGCAATGTCTCCGGAGGAACCCGCAGCAGAATGAAGCTCAAGGAATTTGCCGAACACATAGGGCTCTCGCCGACCACCGTCAGCCGGGCACTTGGCGGCTATCCGGAGGTGAACGCGGAGACGCGGGCGCGCGTCATCGAGGAGGCCGCCCGGCTCGGCTATCGCCCCAACATCAATGCCGTCCGGCTCGCGACAGGCAGGGTGGGCGCGATCGGCGTGGTGATGAGCAAGACCGGCGAATACCAGTTCACCGAGTTCATGAGCGGGATCGCGGAACGGCTGAGCGACGAGGATATCGATATTCTCGTGACCCCGATGGCCGAGCAGGACCTGCAGAGCGAGCTGCAGGTCTTCCGGCGGCTTGCCGAAAGCCGGCGCGTCGATGCGGTGATCGTCCATGCGCCGCGGCCGAAGGACGAGCGCATCGCCCTCTTACACAAGATGCAGATGCCCTTCATCGTGCATGGGCGCTCGGAAACGACGGTGCCGCATGCCTGGCTCGACATCGACAACGAGGGTGCCGTCCGCAGCGCGACCGAGCATCTGCTCGACCTCGGGCACCGGCGGATCGCGATGATCAACGGCCGCGAGGGCCTCACCTTCACGCTCCACCGCGATGCCGGTTACCGCAAAGCGCTGGAGGCGCGGGGGATCGCCTTCGACCCGAAGCTCGTGTCGCACGGTATCTTCACCGACGAAGTGGGCTTTCGCTTCGCCCGTTCCGCGCTCGAAAAGACGCCGCGTCCGACCGCCTTCGTCGCCGGCTCGATGATGACGGCACTCGGCGTCTACCGCGCCGCCCGCTCGCTGAACCTCAGGATCGGCGAGGACATTTCCGTCATCGCCCATGACGACGTCTTTCCCTATCTGACCGCCGACAACATGTCTCCGTCGCTCTCGACCACCCGCTCGTCGATCCGGGCGGCGGGCACGCGCGTCGCCGACCTCCTGCTCCAGGTGCTCGGCGGGCGCGATCCGACTGACATCCACGAACTCTGGCCGGTCGAGCTCATCCTGCGCCAATCGACAAGACCGAGGTCCGCCTGATGGAGATCGTCGTCGTCGGCCACGTCAACCACGACCACATCTGGCGGATCACAGAGCCGCTGCGTCCCGGCGGGCGCATCAGCTTCACCGACCGTGTCTTGCGCCTCGGCGGCGGTGGCTATTACACCGGACGGCGGCTGATCGAGTTCGGGCACCGGGTGACGCTGGTCGCTTCGCTGGCGCGCGACGCGCACGGCCTCGACGCCTTGCGGGAACTCGCAGCGCTCGGCTTCGTCACTGATCATGTGACGTTGACGGAGGGCAGCACGGAGTTCGCCGAGATACTCCTCGATCCGGCCGGCGAGCGCACCATCCTCGGCAGCGCGCGGAAAGCCGCACGCGCGGTCGAACTCCCCGGACGAGTCTCGGGAGACGCCTTCTACGTCAACGGCACACAGTTGCCCGAGG
>DATGWU010000077.1:0-6852 GCA_035299345.1 Rhizobium sp. | reverse complement strand
GACTATCCATCTGATCCTGGCCGCACAGAATAGTGTCGCATTCAACCTGGGCCGTCGCTACGACAAGCGAAATCTCCCCGGCGTAATCGTCTACCAATACGAGGCAAACAGCGAGAAGAAGTATCCATGGGGAGTACGAATGCCTGTTCATGGCGAGACGACACCTTCGATCACCCGAACATAGTCGAACAAGCTCCGACGAGGCCGGCAGAGAATGTGGGAGGGAGACGTGGAGGAGCAAATCGCCCCTAGCTTGGACGGGCAGCCACTTCGCTGGCTCCCCCGTTTCAAGGACGGCGAGAGCTTCTATCTCCATTTTTCGGGAGGTATCCGCACCGCACGTATCCAGGACGACCGCTGGGCGTTCGAACCCGTCTTTGCCCAGGGGCAGGCAGCTTCGTACGGCAACTTCTCGAAATCGGACATCTGGAAGATGGGGCGCTTCTTCGGCGTCACTCCCATCGCCTTTGAGCATTCGGGTTGGAACAATGGATCCTACTACAGCAACTGGATTCCGATTGTGCCGGGGCAGTCGAACCACATGATCGGTGCGGCCGGCCTATGGAGAAACATCTCCAGCCGGATCGGCGACGAGCGTCGCGGACCGCGACTGGATGCGCTTTCGAACCCCAGTCAGGAAGATATCGCCGCGATCATCGATGACCAGCAGCCGGATGAGAGGCTGGCGCAATTCATCGCGCTCAGCCTTCGAGGGATGGATATCAGTGTCGAGGAAATCGCCGCCTTCTATCACGAGCAGCTTGTGGACATGATGGCAACGGGGCGATTGAACGGAGAACGCGTTTCCGGGACGCTGAATCAGGCGTTGAACACACATGTTCATTCCTTCTTCATGCATGCCGGAGCCGCTCGCGACTACCTGGGATCGTTCATCGCCTTGAGGATCGGGGAGAATCCTGCCAAGGTCGACTCCTTCAAGTCTCTCTGCAAGAAGCTCAGAACCCGGCACCTAGATGCCGACCCTCTGCTCGCCGCTCTGATTGCTCGCGGCCTCATCAAGGAATCTCAGCAGAAGGGGCAGTGGGAGACAGGTGGCTGGATGTGGGAACTCACCGAGCTTCGAAACACGTTCACGCACAGGCGTCCTTATGGCAGTCGTTTCGCTGAGCATTCCGGCATAGCGGTCCCACTATCGCCCGCGGGCCAGTTCTTCCGCTACAGACAGGCCTTCCAAACCCAAGCAGGAGAAGATGTACTCGATCTTGTCGTCAGACAGTACAAGCGGGTCATCGAGCTGTTTCATCACCTTGCAAAGATCTCTGGGTTTGGCAGCGAGATGATGGTCATCACCGACGATGACATAATTAATGTCCGCAATTAGGTAGCAACTGCCACCAGATTCCAGCCCGTTTGACCCATAGGATCGCGGCGATCCTATGGGAGTGGTTGCGGATGGTTCTCGTTGCAGGCGAGTTGAAGAAGAAGCGGGCCGAGATCGGCTTGAAGGTCGAGGAGATGCGGGCGCGGATCGTACAGGGGAGTCGATAGAATTCAATTCCGACGATTCAACCACTGATTAAGTGCTCCCGTCTATGACTCCAATTCGTCAGCACGGAAAGAAACCACTTTCCTAAGCGCTTAGGTTTTGATATAAGGTGAACATAGATGCCAACGGTGTTGAGTTTCGCAGGGCTGCGAGCGGTCATTTATCCCAACGATCATCGGCCCGCTCATGTACACGTCATTGGCAACGGCTGCTCTGCGGTTTTTATCATGAACTGCCCTGATGGGCCGCCAGAGCTGAGAGAGAACAGAGGGTTCGGAAAGCCAGAACTCGGTAGGATCGCAAGGAGTTTGAACGATGCGCGAAAAGGTATCTGCGAAGCATGGAGCCGCATCCATGGAGATTTCTGATCTTGAGTTCGACATGGCCAACATGAGCGGAATGAAGTCGCAGTTGGGGCTATACGCCACGTCGGCCCGCTATGACGATGAACATGATGCCATCGTTGTGGTGCTTAACAACGGCTCTTTCATCGGTTTTCCGGTCGAGAAACTGCAAGGGCTGCAAGGAGCAAACCCTTCGCAATTGAACAACGTCGTTGTCGAGGCCAAGGGTCTTGGGCTTCACTGGCCGGATATCGATGCCGATCTCTATGTTCCAGCTCTGATGGACGGAATTTTGGGGTCCAAGAAGTGGATGGCAGCGCAATTGGGGTCTACTGGTGGGAAGGCAAAATCCAGCGCGAAGGCAGCCTCATCGAGACTCAATGGCTTAAAGGGCGGACGTCCCAAGAAGAATGTCGCCGCGTAGTCGCCCTGCGGGCCGCCTTTTCGGGTGGCCCGCAGGTAGGAAATTTCATTGGTGGCAGTTGCTACCTAATTGCGTTAATGTCTATAGCGGCCGTTAGCCAATACTCATGGATCTGCTTGCGAACACCGCCGCCATGATCAATATTCTGCGGCGACATCTCAAAGAGTTCGACATCGTGCAGCGGATTAAACGTCGTGGTCGTTTCCGCTGTAATCGGACGGTGTGGGCCTGCCCGAGAAGATGTAGCTGCGCTCAATATCGGCAGATAGTTCGGACAGATAGTCGAATACCCGCACGGGCCGATTGGTGGCCTGTTTGCCCCGACGAAGAACCTCGAAGATCCAATCATCCTTTTGGCCGTGTAGCCAGACAGCCACCTCGTTTATTGCAGGAACCTCCACGATACGCAGCACGAATTGATCGGCTTCAGTGCCGGCAAAACCCTGAACCCAACCGAATGCTTCCATGAACGCTTCGGCAACTCTGCCTTCGGTCAGAGAGTTGAACCTCAGTTGATCCTGACTTTCGATCACAATGTCAGCAAACATTGGTACACCGCCCAGAGAGAATAGGTAACGCCAGCCCCCAGGAGGTTGCGTCAAATCCATCATTGCGGCTGCCTCGGCATCCAATGTGTAAACCGGCAGTGGTGCATCACCGGTGATTGGAGCAGACACAAAATCACCGCCGACACCTTCGTCATTTTCGATCATATTCGCGAGACCTTCGATGAACGTCTCCATGACCACTTCAGAGGTGCAGGGAGCGAGTATCACCATGTTAGCCTCCTACTACGTCAGGATCACTGTCTGTCAAACTGTTTGCCTCAAGATCGTACAACGTGGGTGTTGTCACGAAATATGAATGGGTCCAGCGCCCGATGTCACGATATCTTGTAACTATGTCAGACGAAGCTATCCTCGTGCGACCGTATGCTGGGTCCTCAACAATATACATTGTCCCCCCATCGGCCGCGAGAAACCAGCCAATGATTGCGAGAAAGTGGCCACCACCCGATTTCCATTGGACCCGCATGCAAAGCGGCCTTCCGGCATCGATTTCCCCTTTGACAGTCTTCGGCCCGTCGACGCCATTGGACATCCTGGACAAGCATGAGACTCTTGCCAGCGCCTCATCGAGGCACGCCACTTCATCGTGGGGACATCCCTCACTACAATCCTCGCTGCAGTTCTCGCCGAGAATTTCGTACGCGACCGAGCGCTGAGTCCAGTGCGACGCGGGTTCGAAGAAGCGGACAACGCTCACGCTGGTCGCCGCCCAGCACCAATAGGTCCGCTCCTGCCGTTGCATATCGAGCCTGACGCGTTTCCCCCTCGCGTTATGCTTTTGCACCCTTTCTTTGAGGATGTGCTGGATCGTCTTCGCTTCGCTCATTTTCTCTCCATCACACAGGAACTCCACAGCCTGGAGAGCCTCCGCCCTGCGGCATGCAAAAGACAGTTCTGGACGTGTGTGCGCCACCGATGCCTTCGAGCTGTGCTCGATGAGCGGCCCGTTTGTTTCTTCCTTGTTCGAATCCTGTGCCTGCCGATATGACCGTCAAGCGGTTTCGGCCAGGTTAAGGACCGCTCGTTTCGCGCGAAATCCACAATCCATCGGACTTTAGCAAATCCTTCCGGAGCTCTTGAATGGCGTGCGGACATCGGACATAGGGTCGACAGGAAGCGGCGTTGGTCGGCAACAGACTGCTAGAGTACGCCTGTCCACTTGAGAGCCATGACCACCCACCCGGCTACCATTCCCGGAAACGTGCTATAGGCGATGCCGTGGACTACCCATATTGCGAGCTGCTGACCGTTGCTCATGAAACTGGAGCCGCTGTACAGAAGCCCAAAGATCAGCCCGCTCAAAACGGCGATTGCGGTGAAGATTACCAAGCCCCATAGCCGGAGAACAGCGCAAAACGAGATCACCCACAAGGCCAGGAAGAAAATGATCCACGCCTTGTTCTCCTGAAGCCATCCCGCATGGTAGAAGGGATCTTGGAAGCGCGGACTGGCGAACAGCCCGGGCACGAACGTTCCACTGATCCAGATGAGCGCTCCCATGCCATAGTCGACAGCCTTGTCGGCGATCTTGTCCCCCAAACCAGCCACGTAAAGCTCCTACCGACGACACTGGTCCAAGTCGAAATCCACCGCAAATGGAGTGTACGACTGGAACCGATAGCAATATTCGTTATCGTTCGCCTGAACGGTGATCACGTGCTCGGAAAGGAAGACAGTTCCCTGGAGTAGCGCACGTCGATCCACAGTGGTAGAGAATGTATCACTCGTGAAGTCGGTGATGGGCTCAGCAGTTCCCCGCTTTGCAACAGCGTCGAGATATGCCGCGTAGTATTCAAGCGCTCCTGCGGCCTTGGCGCCTTCCAGCGCCTGCAATGCTGGCATTGAAATCCGCGCCTCCTTGGCACTGTCCCCGCTCAAGGATACGTTCGTCTGAAAGCTCACGCTATTGCCGTCCGCAACGACGCGGGAGACGACCTCGAGACTAAACCCCTGCCCGCTGACTGTCTCCCGGACCGGATGGATCGGTTTGTCCTGGGAGACGCTCAGTGCAAGGACAGCATGCCGCTGCGGCAGCGAGCTCGCCGCCAACAACTGCCTCACGTCTGCCGGTATGAGCTGATCACGGTCAACGGCGACAACATCGTTAAACTGCGCTCCCTCCGCCTGAGCATGCTGGCTTTCCACAACCCATACCTTGGGGGTCGCTGCCTCGTTGACGAAGGCGTTGATCGTCGTCGGCTGCACCTCCGGGTCCTTCGTGCTCAAAATCTGCTTCGAGCGAGACTGACGGTCAGGTGCGCCCGGTCGGAAGTCCTTCACGAGTATTCCCGCTAGGCCCCAGTAGAGATTTCGGATGTGCTCCGGCCCTGGGTTCTCGATTTCATAACGCAGGCAAAACTCGGCTGTCTTTCCCGTGGCAGCCTGATCCGAGAACGTCCGCACCGGAAACACCTTCGAGCCATCGTAGAATTCTTTCTTGTCGGCGACGACCGAGCCACCCGTGTCCTGCAGGCCGCCATCGTCGCTTTTGGTCAGACACGCGGCTGGCTGCGTTGCGCCAGAGGCTCCGGCCCAGCCTATTGACAACAAGGTTATCGCGAGGCATCGCATTCTCATCGGCATGAATCTCCCGACGAATTCCAACGACCGAACTTGGCATGACAATACAGTATCCAAATGCCGGGTAAAGGACGTCTGTGCTGCGTTCAGTGTCCTGATTAGCCGTGCCAATGTCGTTCGTGGGCGGTCTCCAATGCAATAACCATCCGGAGGCTGCTACTATAGCTAGTCTCGTGCTGCCGGAGAATCGCGACGGCGGTGTCAAGGAAGGGCCGCTGAAGCCCATCCCTTCGCCTGTCCTCGTCCGACGCTATTCCGGGGAAGGCGACTGGCACGACACGTGCGCCGGCATACTCGGTTTGACCAAGATGGATTGGAACAACAACACGCTCTACAAGAAACTGCCCGTAACACTCGGCTATTCCAAGGCTTTCGCTGACATCATCCAACAAAACCCGGCGATGGTCGATGAAGTCTACGATTTCAGGAACTTTATGTAGGGCATTTGTCATGCCAGAAGCCATCCTTGCCCGTTTAGGTGTTCGATCCGATCAGGTAGCTGACAAACTCTTCAGTGAAATGGTAACGGGGAACCCTATTGAAGGCCACATCATAGACAGCTCTGCCATGCTCCATGATGGTCATGAGCGATAGCAAATACTCGTGGTCTTCATGATAATAGACGAAGTAAGGAATATCGCTGCCATTGTAGATGACTTTTCTCGACAACAGGATGAACTGCCGGACAAGCGGTTGCCCTCTCAGATCTTCGCGCATCTCGGCCACTAGCTTGGGAGCCTTATCTTCGATGTACGGGAAAGGACTTGCACGACGGATCGCAAACCCTTTTGCTTCGAGCGCCGCCATATGTTCCGCGGTATCCTTCCAGTCTCGCAGTACAGTAGGCGTGCAGGTGAATTCGTCGTCATCGATCAGCTTTGCATGGTTCTGGCAGAGCCAGATACCGTTCGAGATGTCGCACCTGGCTTGAGATGTCATGTCAGCGTCGTAACGAGGCCCGCCCGGAGATGCTGCAGATATGTGGGCGGCGACGCCCGTGTTCGTGACACCGCCGTCACCGTCCGGACCTGCAGTCGGTATCCTGCAATCAGGGCATGAGCATTTCATGCCCGCCCTCCGCGACAACCTGTCGATGACTGGCCTGGGGAAGTCATCTCGTGCCATCTAATCTCCTCGCCGCGATTGCCGCTCTGCCTTGTTACAACTCGAGCGATTGACTTGCCGATACGAGTCGCATGAAAATCCGTCAAGCGTGACTACTTTACCCCGAGATCGACACCCTTGGCCGCCGTCGGCCGACCGAGAACGTTCTTCAACCAGCACTCCTTCTTCTTGGAGACGTAGGCGAAGGCACGACAGGCATTGTCGCCGACGCAAGCGACGAAGCACTCCAGATAATTGGTTTGCCTGATCCGCTTGTAGTCGCCGCCGGGAAGATCCATTCCCGAATAGCTCGTGAAGTCAGAC
>DATGWU010000076.1:0-12460 GCA_035299345.1 Rhizobium sp. | reverse complement strand
GGTTGCGGATCATGAAGAACAGCCCGGCGACCGACCAGGATCAGGCCGTCGCAATTGACGAGGCCGAAGTCATTGAAGCGGCGATTTTGCGGATGAAAGGAGCCACGCCATGACCGACCTCGCCGCCCTGCGCGCGGCTCAACTTCCCTGATCAGTTTCGGCCGCTTGTGCCTTCCGGGCGGCTCGCCGCTCCAGCAATTCGTTAAACGGGCGCGCCAGCTCTTCAGCCAGCGCCCGTTTTTCAGCAGCAATTTCCAAGCTGCGCGCCTTCAGCTCGGCGGGAGTTTTCTGGTAGTGAGGCGCGATGCCCAAAAAACGCTTGAGTCGTAGAAACATGATCACCCCTTGCCGAGTTCGACGGCTGCAATCTTGTTGATGTTGATCCCGATCACCGAGGACGTTCCGCCCACGCTCGCGTAAATGTGCGGCTGCATGTAGACGCCGGCTCCCGGTAGGTCGGTTGTGATAGTCCCCGTCGCGACCGCCCCGTTGAAGAGGTTGGTGACTCGGTACTGGATTTCGCGCGTTGTGCCGGGCGGGGAGTAGACCTCGAGCTGCCAGAGGGACGAGGAGGCGAGTGTGGGTTTAGGAAAGCTCGCGCCGAGGTCGATCTTGGTCGCCGTGCCCGTCCCGTCATTGTGCATAAACTGCAGGTTGGTATCCGCCGAGTCGTAGCCGATGCCGAACATGTTTGTCAGCGTTGACGGGTTCACGTCGGTTGCGCCGCTGTTCCCCCAAAAGCCCATGAAGAAGCGATGCGTTGCCGTGTTAGCCCCGGTCGATGCGCTGCCTTTGAAGAACGCCCTAAGACCACCACGATTGGCAGCCAGCCCCCCGACTTGGAACCGACCAGCGTTGAAGCGAACCCCTGCAACGGCTGTCGTAGCCGCCGTCGTGATCCGGTATTCCATTCCAGGCGTTCGCGTGAAAATGTCCGTGTCGGCCAGGTTTCGCGCCGTCGCGGTCCCGGCGGCAGTAATGACACACCCGATTAACGAAGCACTGTTGGACCCGTAGTTTGGGATCATGGCCGAGACCTGCTCGGTTATGAAGTCGAGCGGCCAGTCAAAGACAGTCCCGTCCGGGAGCTCGAACGAAGGCCACGCACCGCCAGCCTTTTCGCTCGATGCAAAGACCTTTACGCCCCCAGCAGCGGGCGAAGCCGGGTTCGCGATCGCAGGAAGACGAAGTTGTCCCCCCTCGATCTCAACGTCGGCCGCGCCCGCAAACGCCCCAGCGTTGTTGTACTGAATTTCCCCGCTTGCGCCTCCAGGAGAACCTCCACCCCCAGCCGCCGGTTTGTTCTTCCAGAGACCAGTTGCGGTCTCATATGTGAGTACCTCATTGTTGGCCGGGCTGACTATCTGCACGTCAGCCAGGTCGTCGATTGAGGCCAGCCCTATCCGGGAGTCAACCGCGCCGGTAAACGCAGCCACAAAAGCGTCAAAGTCGGCTTCCAGCGCATTGAAGTCTGTCGCCATCTGTGCGCCAGTAGTGACGCTTGCTGTCCAAGGCATTACGGTACTCCTAGAATAGTGTCATTTTGCAGAACTCCGGCCGCTTGCAGGACGCCAGAGGAGAACAGCTCCAGCCCTTCAACAACCGTACCACCGATACGCCTGCGCAAAAATACAGCTATGTTCATGACGCAAACGCTCCGATAGTGTTACCGCTCGGACCAGCCCCAAGCAGCGCACTTCCTACTGCCGGTCGGCCGAAGTCGAGGACAGGCAATGAGCCGTCGGCGCCTCGCGCTCCATCAACTCCGGTTCGGCTGAGGGACTTGAACCATCCCGCGCTCTCTGTGATGCCGGGCGGCGTGTCGAAGCTGTTCCGGGTCCGCACGATAGCGTTCCCAAAAATCCAGCCGGTCGCGCTAACCGAGTAGGAACAGTTGCCGAGAATCTGATGGGCAACGGCGTTCTCCCACAGGGCCATCGAATACTGCCCGGCCAGGCCCGTCCCGATGATCGTGTTGTAGGACCATGTATTTGCGATGGTGCTGCCGTTAGCGTTGATCCCGGCTTGGCGGCAGTCGAAAATCAGGTTCCGGGTGACAAGGTGTGCGGCACTGTTCGTACCCGAGCCCGTCTTGATCCCGGAGCCATTGCCGCCCGTTGTCGTGCCGTCCTCGCGGTAGCCAGTCTTCCAAATCCAGTTGTCCCGAACGGTAACTGCAGCCGTCTGGAAGAACATGTCGATGCCATCGTCCGAGCAGTTCCAGATGCGGTTCCGCTCGACGATGATCCCGGTTCCGCCGCCGAAGAGCTGGATGCCGTCCGCGTTCCCGTAGGCGGAGGCGGATCGCGGGTCGTAGCAGTTCCAGATGTCGTTGTCCTGCACCAGCATGTTCGTGCAGGTGAAGCCGCCTTCGCCGATGGTTAGGCCCCGGCCTTCGATTTCGCTGATGGCGCAGTTGATCAGTTGGCCGTTGGTCCCGCGCCAGTTGATCGCATCAATATAGGGCGCAGAGACGCCCGGAAGCTTGACCTGCGTTATGTGCAGGTCACGAAGGATAGCGTAGTTCCCGACAACGCGAATGCCGGTCCCGCCTGTCGCATCGCCAGTGTAATTTGTCAGGTTGATCGTGCGCCGCGTCCCGACCGGCCATCCGCGGAGGGTGATCGGATTGCCTGCTGTGCCATTAACCAATAGCGCAATTGCGGGGCGCGTTCCAGAGAAGGTCGTGGGCGTCAGGTCGTCCTTGATCCAGATCGTCTCGCCTGCCGCGCACTGCGACCACGCATACTGGATCGTCGCGTAGGGCTGCGCGTATGTGCCGGGGTTGGCGTCTGATCCCGTCTGTGAGACCCAACGCCCGGCCGGAGGCGTAAAGCCCCCGTTGCGGCGCCTTCTTCTGACGCTCGTTTTCATATCAGCCCCGGAACACTACACGGCACACGGCAGCGGAACTGGAAGCATCTCCCAGAGGGCGAACGTACCGTGCGGCGGTGGTGAACTCGGCCATCGCCCCCAGCGCCGTGAGGGCAATCGCGTTGCCTTGCAGGTCTTTGAGCGTCGCCCAGTTCGAGCCGTCGTTTGAGCCCTGAAGTGTGAAGGAGCCCGGCGTACCCGAGATCACCTGCACAGAGCCGGCCAGAGGCTTCGAGCCTTTGAGCTCAACTTCGGTGTCTCCCACAGCGCCAGTGATCGGGTCCCAGGTAATTTGGGTCGCCCCAACTCCCAGGTCTACTTTCGCAAAAGCCATCTTAAGTCCCTTTCATGTACTCGGCGCAGTAGATTTCCTGCGTCCGATAGGAGTAGTCAATTTCGTCTTTCGTTTGCTCGGCGTCCGAGTCTTGCCACGTCGGCTGGCTATTAAACCAGCCGAGGCAGATTGTTGTGATGGTCTCAACCGGGACGCCGGCCTCGACGAGTTTCGATGCGCTTGGCGGGGGTGTCGCTGATTTCAGCTGGAGGCAGCCGGTCAGGAACAGCAGCGGCAGCGCGCTCAAGACGAAGGGCTTCAGCCTGATCCGCAATCCGAATGTCATTGAGCAGGTCCTCCTGTGAGTCCTCTGCGATGGCACGGCGACCCCTCAAGACCACCCAAAGCTTGAGGAGTGCCGTTACTACCGCGGCCCAAAAGCCGCCGCCCATCACGCAGGCTTCTTGTTTGGAATGGCCCAGACCAGGACGGGGGTGACGATCGGGATCAGGGTGGCGATCGTTTCCGGCGTCAGAACCTGGAGGAGCCAGCTGAGGTCAATCTTGAGCCACACCTGAAGCAGGTAGACGATGGCAGCAAGCAGGGCTGCGAGGGCTTTGTCAACAGAGGTGAACATGAGCATCTTCCCTTATTACGCCTCGTTCCGCGAGGCTGCGGTCTTCTTCTCGATCCGCGGGAGCGGAATGCGAGGGTTCTTGTAAGTGGACGGCCAGCGCAGTGCACGATGGCGGCCCTTGGCAATCCAGGTTCTCGACACACGGTTTCTTTGGTTCCCGCCGAGGACGAGGTAGTACTGCCCGTCCGTGCTGATACCAACGACGAAGCCAACGTGTCCGCCGCCCGGCCGTTTGAAGGTGACGACCGCGCCAAAGTACTCATCTGTGGCGACGCCGAATTCGTTCCAGTTCAGCGCCCAATACGGATTGAGCTTGAGCGCCTTCGAACGGGGCTCGTTGGGGATTGCCCGCTCGAGTGCCGTGTCCACGAAGTCGCCGCACCAGGGCATCTTGCTCGGATTGCCGAGGAAGGCTCCATCGGACTTGAGCCACGCTGACAGTTCCTTGTTGTTCTTGAGCTCATGAAGCCCAAGCACCTTCTCGCCTTCTTCAATCCACGGAAGTTTCACGGAGTCCTCCTGTTCTTATCTTCGACTAGGGCCTCAAGCGAACGATCAATGCGCTGTAGGTAAGTGAGTATCGAGTTGATTTGCTCGATCTGCCGGGCGTCCTGGATCGCAAGAGAATTGACGGAGTTCTCCAACGAGCTTGTTTTCATTTTCATCTCGGCGACGTCAGTTGCTCGCTGAGATTTGAACTCCGCGATTTGCGTATCAATCCGCGCCTGAAACGCGGTGAGGTTCCCGTAGCCGAGAACGAAGGTCAGCAGAAAGCCCGCCAACGTGATCCAGGTGTTGATGTTCATTCCCCAACTCTTCAGTTTCTCGGTCATAGGTCAAGTCTCCCAGGTCACATAGAATGTACCAGCGTCGAAGGCTCCGCCGTTGAGCTGAATACGGCAGCCGGTGATGCCGGTGGAGCCAATGTCAACCCGTCCCCAAGAACGGCACTGGGCGGCGGCTATCCTCCCGATAGCTTCGACGTCCCAGAAAGTCGTGCCCGCCACCTTGGTGAAGGTGATCGTGCCACTGTAGGAGTCGGTAAGGCTCGCAAGATCGGCGAGCACAATTCGGTCCGTGATGCCAAACGCGGCTGAAGCAGCCGCAGCTGCAATTTGGGAGGAGGTCGTCAAGTAGCCCGTCGTTATGTTTCCGACGGTTGCCGCTCGAAGCTGCATGGACAGTTGACGGGCGGCATCGGCCGAGGCGTCGAAGATCGAAACCGAGACTTTAGTGGCGTATATAGGGACACTGGCGAAGTTGACCCCGATGCCGGTCAGCGACTGTACCGTCGAGCCATCACGCGCCCCGGTAGTTTTCCAAGTGCCCCAAACACCGCCCACCCTCTGTCGGATTGCGATCTGGCAATTGTCGCTGGCCAAACGGAAAGCCACCTGCATGATGTTGTTCGTTGAGTTGAACGGCATCACGAGGTAGTACCACGACGAGGTTGACGCGTCCGGCCTGTTTACGATGGTATTGTTGCCGTGGTAAAATCCGCCCTCGACGATGGTGTCAAGGTCAGTTGTGTCCGCTATCGTAACAGCCCTGTCCCACTTCAGCCCCAAGGCCGACAGGATGCCAGTCAGATCGAGGCCCGCAGAGTTCAGCGTGAGCGCCACGACATTCTGCAGGAACAGCTCAAAGGCAGTCGCCCCCGTTGAGTTGTGCGTGATGCGCTCAAGATCGAGTTCACCGGTCCCGCTCAAGTTGGCAAGCTTGCGGTTGATCGCAGTAGCCGTCCGGCTCAACACGTACTGGCGAACAGCATCCGCCGCTGTCGCTTCCTCAAACGTCAGCTTCGTGGCAAACTTCCAGTCCCCGGTGACTGTTTCGTCGTCGGCGAGGAAAGCGATGAGCGGACTTCCGATCCAGGTGGAGTCGTTGAGGGCGGTCACCAAGTACTCAATCGCATTCGACAGCACCGTCGGGTCTTCAAGCTCCACCGGGACAGTGATCCCCGGCTTCACGCGGAAGGTGCGCTCTTGCTGCTCGCCGATCTCCTGGATCATCATGACCAGAAGGTCCAGCGTATTCATCAACACTTCCGGGTTGTACGCTCTCGAGGAAGTCAAATTCAGCTCTTGAGCGCGCGGGGTTTCCCGCAGAATGACTACCTCCTGCGTCCCCGTCGGAGGCGCCAGCATGATAACAGTCACGCCGCTCGGGCTGCCGATGTCGGACAGCGTGTAGCCGGAAGAAATGATCTGCAGCGTATCGACGCCATTTTCCCTGATGTAGACCTTGATCTGCGAGGAAGATGTTGCGTAGATATTCGTGGGGAACTCGGTCGTAACTCCGTTACCGGAGAAGCTGTTCTCCGTAGCTGAAACGGCAACTGTCATCGTGCGGCCTCCTCAAAGGTGGGCCTGAGTATCCAGTCCCAAATCCACAGGTTGTTGTAGGGCAGAATGCGGCGGAAGGAGCTGATTTCGGATTTGCTCATTCCCGCCTTGTCGTCGAAAACGCCTTTGACCGCTCGGCCCGTATCTTTCAGCAAGCCTACACTCGGGCCAAGCAGGTCGAGAGGATCAGATGAGAAGTTGCTCGCCTCACGATCGGCGGAGACCCCAAGGACCTCCTCGGAGAAGCGGGGTGCCTCACTGAGTACCCCGAGCGGCAGGCCGCGCAGAATTCCCTCCGTGATCCACTTCTCCGCGTCGGCGTTCTGCATCTCGTTCCAAGCTTTATCGCCACTCGCCGCAGCCCAAAGGTAATACGAAAGCATCCCCGACGCAAGGAAAAACGGCACCATCGAAAGAGCCATAACTGAGCCTGAGGCCCGGCCGTGGACTCGCGATTGTTGCAGTCCCGCGATCAGGGTTTTCATCGTGGAGGAGAACGCAAACGATCGGAACTGAGCAAGCAGTCGCCCCGGCATTGAGGCGGTTGCGAAGGCCGGAAGCTCGCCGCCGGGCGTGACGATAGTGTCGTCGATGTCGCGCGCGAGAGCAGCTCGGAATGTACGCCGTGCGCGCATGGCTCGATCGAATGCCCCCATGTCGCCGCGAGCCAGGGCGTCTTTGCCCCATTCTTCAGTGTTCGGCATACGTACGCCGGACAGAGCGTCGGAGCCGCCGGGGGAGTTGAGGGCCTCCCAAATTTCAGCCGCCCCTTGTTGGTCGATGCCGAGGCGCTCAAGGTGGAAGAGATCAGTCTTGCGGGCCTGGCCGTTTGCGAGGCGCTCAATTGCATCGGTCGTCCGCGCGATGCTCATTCCGGATGCCAGAGTTTTCATGTTCTGGTTCCAGAGGTCCATTCCACTGATGAAACCGATATTGTTCGCGAGGAACTGTAGTCCCCGTTCCGGGCGCGAGCCCATACGGAGGTCGTCGAAGATGTCAGCAAATGCGGCGGACCGCCCGTGCAGCGTAAGGTCAAGGGCAGTGCCTGCAAGTTGGGCCTCACGCAGTGCAGGCTTGTACCGCTTCCAGTCGGCAACGAGGGGCATTAGACCGTCACGAAGGAACCGGGCCGGGCCGTGGCGGGCCATTGCAGCGGCCATGTCGGACATTGAGCCGATCACCATCTTGCCCATCAAACGGGCAGTGTTGAGGTTCAGCATAGCGCGCCCGGCCCGGTGCCCGAAGCTGTACGGATCAGGCGGAATACCGTCCAGGTTGCGAACCCGACGCAGACCGAGTTGGAGGTCGCGGATCACCGCTTCTCGCTCACGGGCGATGCTCTGCAGCTCCTTCTCACGCTTCTTCGGGCTTTCGATCTTGCTTGCCTCGTCCCGCGCGAGTTGGAACTCGGCTTCGATCTGCTTCATTACCGGACCTTTGGGGTCCAGGGGATTGACGGTTCCAAACTTCCGCTTGAGCTCGATGTCGGGCGCAACCGTCCGAAGGTAGCGGCGCATGATCACGTCGATGTCGTTCTCGAGGAAGTCCTCCAGCTTCTTCCCATTCGACCACACGCGAGTCTCGTCGATGTCAAGCATACGCGCAAGCTCTGGACCACGCTCACCGCCGAGCTGATCGAAGAAGGGAAGGCGGGCGTGCTCGCCAAGGTAGGACGACGAGATTGACTCGGCGTAATATTTTGCCAGATCGTCAATGGCAAATTCCCCGTTGTCAGCGAGACGGACGTTCTCGTTCGCAGCACGCTTTTGCAGGTCGAACCAGCGGTCCTTCGCTTTGTTGCGGATCGCGGCCGCCTCGGCCTTCGCGTCATTCGGGTTCTGGAGTTTGGCGGTCAGCCGCTCGACCTCAGCCCGGCGCGTTGCAGCCAGCGCTTCGCCCCGCTCGATCAGCTCGGACTGGATGTTCTCAATCCGGTCGGCGACCATTCGGGGATCGAGGTCAGCGAGTTCACGCAACTCAGCTTCGACCTCGTCAGTTTTGGCGATCGCTGCTCGGACCTCGTCAGTATCAAACTCGGGTCCCCGAGTCGTTACTTTGAGTTCGAGCTCACGCATCCGCTCAACTTGCGCAACCGCATCGTCGATGGCTGCGTTGCGCGCCTCCTCGCTGAGGTCCTCGAACTCCCGTGCCAGCTTGTTGAGCTTATTGCGCAGCAGGTCCCTCGACTTGTCGGCAGCTTCGAGGATAGCCTCGATCCGCTCCACGAGTCTACGGTTGGCTCCGGCGATCCCGATCTTGCTCTTTCCGAGCAGACGGAATTGGGCTTTGAGTTTCCGCTCAGATTTGTAGAACCCCTCGAGGAGCTCCTTGTTCGACGCGGCGAGTGTGTTTGCCTCAGCCCGCAGCCGCTTCGCTTCGTCCTTCGTGGCCCCTTTCGCCTGTTCCCGCAGGTCCCGGATACGTTGCGCAATTTCCCCCTCCTGGCCGGGGAACTGGTTTGGCAGGTTGTCGATTTCTTCACGCAGCTCAGCATACTTTGCGGCCGCATCAGGAATGTCAAGTTCGAGTATGCTTGCGGTTTCCTCGTCCTTGGCGATGCGCGTCTTTGTCGCCTCGACTCGCTTCGACCAGATGTCCGTCAGCTTCTCCTTCGAGTGCTCGAGGATCATGTCGTAGAACTGATCGTAGTCGCGGGCGATGAGTGAGTGCCGGGCGAACCGGGACAAGTAGGTGTTGACGAATTCCTCAGGCAGATCAGGAAAGAGCCCGACCGATTTGCCCTCATCGTACAACGGCTTGAAGAACTCGCGCTTCACCCACTGAGCGTACTCGGCAACGGCGGGATCGTCATGCACGCCTCCGCGCCGGATTGCCCCCGAGACTTCCTCATTGAATTGCGGGATCGACATCAGGCGGCTAAGCTTGTTTCCGCCGAGGATACGATCACGCTCCCACACTGCCTTCGCAAGTCGATTGTAGTGCTGCTTGGCAAGGGACTCAATGTCGCCTCCGATGTTTGCCACGCCGTCGAAGGCCATGCCGCCCGTGTCGAGCGAGGCCTGAAAGCTTCGGGCGGTTTGTGACCGCCGGTTCGACAGTACCCGGCCAATCGGGTTGATCTTGCTCAGCGTCGTCTCGAGGCCAAAGCCCGGACGAAGCTCGCCAACGTTGGGAATGTTCTCAAAGCCCTTCTCGGGGTTGAAGGCAGCGCCGAGGGAGGACGGCTGGACGGGGGACTGATATATGGTTCTGGAACCGGGTTTCCCGACCATATCAGAGGCCAATTCATTCAGCACCTGCCGATCCGCCCCGCGCAGCGCAACGCTGAAAGTGCCGCCAAGAACCGCGGAGAGGAGCGCAGACATACCGACGTTTTCAAGCCCTTCTGCCATCGTGCGCTGCGGGATGTCGGCTTGAAGCACGGCCTCGTTTATCATGCCCGCACCGGCACCGGCAGCCCCGGTCGACAGCAGGGTGCGCAGTACGTTCCCGACTCGATAGCCTTTGTAGATCGACCCGGCCGGGAGAAGGTTCACGGGGTCCACAATACCAGCGGCGAGCGCTGCGACCCACGCGGAATATCCTCCCGAGGAAAGGATGCGATCTGACTCTGCAGCCCGTGCGACACGCGCTTCTGTTTGCCGGAACTCGGCTTCGCTTCGCACGTCGAGAAAGGCGCGGGGGTATTGCGCGTAGAGCTCGCTTTGCTTGGCGGTCGCGTCGAAGTCGAAGTTGGGATCGGGCGCGATGTCAGACTGCGACAGCCAGTGGATTGCCGCGACAGCTGTGTTGCGCTCGAACGCCGCCCCGAGCTCCGAGAAGAAGCCGGGATCAGTCTCGAGGGGGTTCGTGACCGGCCGATACTGCGGAAGGTTCGGGACGGAATAGTCGTGATCGCGGAGAGTCATTGTGGCTTGTACCTCTGCATCAGAGCGTTCATGTCCCCAACTCGGGTGAAGGTGAGGAATTGTTCGAGCGAGTCGAACCCGAAGGCGGACAGCGCGGCGTCGACGGACTCGGGGGATACCGGCTCAGTCGGCAGGCGGAAGTTGTCATTGACCTCCGGATCAGCGAAGGACGTTCCGTCGAGCGGGGTGTACTTCGGCTTGGCGGCGAGCAGGGCTTGGCGGGCGGCGAGGAACAAGGGACCTGCTGCCTGAACCGCGGCCTGTTGCTGCGGAGCGGTGTCGACGAACATGAAGCTGTCGAGCTTGTGCACGTCCTTGAACCAGAGCTCGGAGTCGAGGGATTGCTCCTTCAAGTCAGGCGGGTCGAGAGCAAGACGAACAGGCAGGCCCGTCTCGGGGTTCACGCGGGGCAGGAAGATGCCGTCGCCGTAGTCTTCGAGGACGAGATAGGACGGGGGCTGTCCCGAGTTAATCTCGGCTTCCGTAACGTGATCGGAGCTGAAGCGGAACGGCTTATCCCCGCCGAGTTGCTCTCGCGCGTATGTCTCCACCCAGTCGAAGGAACCGGCAACTTGCGGCAGGCCGGACTTCGCGGGCGGGTTCCGTAGAAGGTACGGTTCGCCAGTCCCATAACTGACGCTTCCCCACTTCGCAGCAATACGGTTCTTTGCCGCCTCGTAGGCCTCATCCCCATTCCGATACCGGCCCATCTCGGCCGAGAACACGGACATGAATTCGGCCTCGAGCGCGCTCATTTGCGCCATGTCGGAGGAGGTGGCGGAAATGTCGATGTCGAGTTCACCCGCAATTCCCGTCGCCGAGAAGTACTTGGAATTGTCCTTGATGTAGGTTTCGGCTTCCTTCTGCACAACCTCACGTGGAGCCCGTTTAGTCGGGTCTTTCGCATCCATCATTTGCTGAATGACTTCAGCAGGCGGATAGTAGTTCGACCGCTGCCGGAAGAATTCAACCTCGCCAGTCATGCCCTCATCGAAGGCTTTCGCAAAACCGGAGGGGTTCTGCTGCTGCATCATAGCCAGGTTCTGCCACGCGAAGGCAGCACGCTGAGGGTCAGTACCGCGCGCCATGTTCGTCAGGTCGGTGATCAGCTGCGCGGGGAAATATCCGCTCCGTCCGACAAACGGCAGCACCGTGCTGTTCATGTACTCCTGATCTTGATCCCCAACCGCTTTCGAGCTCTCTCGGTTGTAGAGGACATCGAAACCTTTGCGCTCATCAGGACCGAACGCTGCGCCGGGAGTCTGAAGCGCCACCCCAAATTTTTGAAGATTGATCTCATCCGCATTGTGCTCGTTGTACAGTTTCGTAAGCTCAGCCGAGGTGGCCTGATCCACAGCTTGCGTGTTGATGAACGTCGAGAGCTGCTGCTGCGTGATAGCCCCGCCAGCGATGGCGTCTTTCATCTGGCTGACCAGCATGTCGCGCTGCTGGTTCTGCGATTTGAGCATGTTGGCGAGATGCTCGTTCGATTGCTTTTGCGCGATCGCGAGGGTGTTGGCTTTCTCGACCTCAGTGAGGGACGAGTAAGTCGGGTCCTTCATGATGCTCGGCGGGACTGTTTTCCCTCCGGTGACGTACGCATAGAAGTCCTGAGGGGAAAGGTCCTGCAATCCCTTCCAGGTAACGTTTTCATCACCCTGCCCGCCGAGAACCTTGCGCACATTTTCGACCAGCACAGGATCGCCGGAGGCCAAGTCCGCCTCGAGGTTGCGGCCGGTGCGCGCCCGATAGTCCTCACCCGCGAGCCACCATGCGGCCTTCTCTTGCGATGCGGGACTGAAATCCGGCAGGTTGAGGGCAGCAGCTGCTCTGTCCCACGTGGCCTCAACGAACTGATACTTCCCTGCCGCTGTCGAGGTCCCACCTGCACCACGCCGCCGAGGATGGTCGGACATGTCAGTGAAGGTCTCGCCGCCGTTGATCACATTGTAGGCGCCACCGGACTCAGTTGCGCTGATCGCCCCCATCAGGCCGACTGCGTATCCCGGCATCCCCGCAGGCATCCCGGTCTCTTCATCCGTATCAGGGTACTGTATCCAGTTGGTGACCTCGTCCTCAGCTTGCTTCGCAAATTCCATGCTCTGCAAGTTTCTGTTGGTCTCTTCGATCAGCAGCTCAGTCTCCGCTTCCGGCAGCGGGGAGTTGTCGTAGTAAGCTTGCAGCTGCGGAACCCAATCCTCGATCGTGGAGTCACCGAGGAAGATTGAGTCCAGCGCGCGCTTCTGGATGTCGGCGAGGCCTTTCTTGTAGTTGGCCCCTTCCATGCTGTACTGCGTATCGTAGGCGACCGCGGAACGGTTGTTCCTGTACTCGGCGATGTTCGGATCGAACTCGACTTGAAGGTCGCCCGGCAGGCTCGAACGGAACTGGTCAGTGTACTTCTGCGCAATCGCATCGGCGGCCTGACGGAAGTCCTTCCCGGTAGGATCGTACTGCTTTG
>DATGWU010000075.1:0-17014 GCA_035299345.1 Rhizobium sp. | reverse complement strand
CAATGGCGGGGGCCTGGTCTTCTTGTCGTGGTCGATCGCTTTCGGGAACTGGAAAAACCCCAGGGGTTGCGGAAGAAGGACGTTGTTCTGATGGCGACCGTCACCAGCTTCGAGAACGTTCGACATCCGCGAAAGAGTGAGTTGAGGCAGTTCGCGGAACTCTTCGCCCCCCTCTTCCAGGCTTCCTCTGAAGACGCCCGGCGTCAGGCGGTCGCAGCTCTTTCGCAGAATCCGAACGTCCCGCCGGCCGTCGCTCTTTTCATCGCATCGCAGCCGATCGCGGTCGCGGCCCCGTTTCTCGCGTCGTCTCCGTGCCTTTCCGATGATCTCCTCATCATGATTGCCCGAACGCAAGGTGCAGCGCATGCGCGCGCCATCGTGCGCCGGCAGTCGCTGTCGCCGACCGTCATCGATGCGCTTGTCGGCCTTCGTCACAGCATGGGGCCTGCGCGGTCCGACGGCGGCGAAACCGTCTCGCAGCAAGCTCGGACGGACCGCAGCGAAGCATTGCGCGAGCGCATCAAGCGGCTTGCAAATCATCTCAACACCCCTCCTACCGATCGGCTGGGCATGCGTACCATAACGCCGATGCAGGAGGCACTGCTGGTGCGCTTCGCCCGCAACGGCGAGGCAGATCACTTTTGTTCGACGCTGTCGGAGGTGCTTTCCGCAAGCCGCTGGCTCGCCGAGCGCATCATGCTCGACATTTCCGGCCGCCAGCTCGCCGTGACCCTTACGGGCGTAGCCATGCCAGCGGACGAAACCGTGTTCGTGCTCAAGTGCCTCTATCCGCATCTGTCCGAAACAGTCACCGAACTGACGCGCGCAGACGCCTTGCTCAAGGACCTGGATCCGATCTATTGCGCCGACCGTATCGAGACCTGGCGCCGCGCTGACAGCTATACCTATCCGCAGGATGGCACTGCCACGACCGAATCTTCCAGCGTCTCCAACATCGGCGACCCGCCGGCGGGCCGCACCACGGTGCGTACTGACGAGCCTGCGGCCGGTGGCGCTTCGCCGGATCGCCGCCGTGGCGCGATCGCTCGCGATGATAGCGCCCGCCAGCTGCGCAAGGCGCGGCAACGTTGAGGCACGTTTCTCCTCGCCTTTCCTAGACGAGACCGACCGCCCGGCCGGCCAGACCGGCGGCAAAGAAGAGAAGGCAGGTAGCAGCGACCCGGCCGATCAGCGCCGGATGGCGGCGGTGGATCGCGCCGATAACGGCTGCGCCGAAGGAAAGCCACAGCGCCGCGACGACGAGGATCGTGGCCGCAAGAACAGCCAGATAGGCGGCAATCTGCGGCGTTCCGGTCGGGATGAGCGCCAAGCCGATGATCAGGGCCTTCGGGTTCGTGACAGTCGTCCAGTAGACACACTGCATGCGAATACAGACCTCGCGATCCGCAGGAGAGCTGGCCCAAAGCCGCACCGCGAGCGACAGAACCCAGGCGGATGAGCAGAGCTTTACGGCAGTCGCAAAGAGCGGAGCGTCGGCGATGAAAGGCCCGGCAAAAATTACGAGCGGCAGCACCGTCGTGAAATACCCTGCGATCTCGGCAGCCATCAACGGCAACGATCGCCGGACGCCCCGGCTGGCTCCTGCCACGGCAAGGAGCGTGTTCGTCGGCCCCGGGGTCAGCAGCAGCAGCAAGAGAGCGGTCGCAAAGGCGGCAAGACTCATATCAGAACTCCGTCGGTATACATGCATGATAGCGACGGCGCTGTCGTCCGAATTGATACGGATCAAGTCACGACGACGTCAGATCTGACGGACCCAGGCGCGGGCGATCTCGAGCCCGGAAGCGTCCGCTTTCGCCGCGTGCCTCGCGGCATGTTCCGGATGGCGGGCGAGCCATCCCGGCGCCTTGCGCTCGACATGCGCAGGGAAAAGACGAATCCATTCCTCGACGACCGGGTGGTCGGCCTCGAAGTGAAACTGCATGCCGTAGGCTGCCCTGCCGATGCGAAATCCCTGGTTCTGGGCAATGTCATTCTCGGCAAGACGGGTGGCACCCTGCGGCAGTGTGAACGTGTCGTCGTGCCACTGGAACGAAACGAACTGCCGGCCGAGATGGCTCAGGACCGGATCGCTCCTCGCGCCGTCGGCGAGCATGATATCCCTCCATCCGAATTCGGGTGCGGCGCCGATAAGGTTCTCGCCGCCATAGGCGCGCGCCAGCACCTGGCTGCCGAGGCAAATGCCGAGAACAGCCTTGCCGGCTTCGCCGAAGTTCTTCATCACACCGGCGAGCGCCGGCAGATATGGATGGATGTGATCGTCGCGGGCGTTTTGTTCGCCGCCGAAGACCACCAGGGCGTCGTGGTCATGGATGTCGGCCGGCAAAGGCTCGCCAGCAAAAGCCCGGATGACTTCGATCGCCGCCCCCGCCTCCCGGAGCGCTACGCCGACCAGCCCATGCTGGGTAAAAGGCATGTTTTCGACGATTGCCACACGCATGCTTGCGATCCGTTCCGATTCCCGTAGACCCGGTGGCAGATGACCATGACCGCACGGCCGGTTCAAGGGCCTTGAACCTGGTCCGGTGGACCTCCTGTGGCCGGGCCGATATCATCGTCGCGAACGGAGAGGAACATGCCGACCAAACCCCGCATCACCATTCTCTACTGCACCCAGTGCAACTGGCTGCTGCGCGCCGGCTGGATGGCCCAGGAGTTGCTCCAGACATTCCCCGACAGTCTCGGCGAGGTGGCTCTCATTCCCGGCACCGGCGGCAATTTCGAAATCCGGGTCGACGGAACTCTGGTCTGGGAGCGCAAGCGGGACGGCGGCTTTCCAGGCCCGAAAGAGCTGAAGCAGCGGATACGCGACGTGATCGAACCGGACCGCGATCTCGGCCACGTCGACCGGTCCGGCCCGAGCCCGGACAGTGCAGGCTGAAGAAGACCGAGTGCAGACTCGGCCTTCCTGAGCGTCCGCTTCAGCTTACCGATAGGGCGAGCGGCAGACGTGGAAGTAGCCATCGTAGCCGACATAGCGGTTCGTCCGTGGATTGTAGGAACGATAGCGCTCGAGGCACCACCGCACGTGATTATCCCAGGAGCGCGGCACACGGTAGATCGGCGGTGGCGGGCGGTGATAACGCCAATAGGGTGGCGGCGGCGGAACGGGACGGTAATAGGGCGGATCCGGCCGATAAACCGGTGGCGGAGGCGGTGGTGGCAGCCAACGCGGTGGCGGAGGTGGTCGGCGCCAGGTGTCGTAGCAGCCGTAGCGGTCACAGACGACGGCCGCCTGCACGACATTGGTGGATGCCACTTCGCGCTCCCCGGGTATTGCAGGCATAGTGGCGCTGGCCGGCATCGGTAGCGCACTTGCCACAGCCAGCAGGCCGCCAAGCAGGAAATTCCGGATCTTAGGCATTGAGTGTCTCCCCGTCGTCCGCCTATCCGCGATGCCACCCGGTCTGGAGGATCACAAGACAGGTCGACCCGAACGATCTGTTCTCCACCCCTGCGAATCTTGGGTGCGATCATGGCTTTTCGAAGACGACTCGGGCTCCTGCTCCACGCCTTTCCGCGGTTGCGGGTCGCCTGCTGTTCCGCCGATGCCACGGGCCGTCGCAAGGCCCCCCACAGCTTTCTCGACTGCCGACACGAAAACTTCAAAATGCCTGTTGACAGCGGGAGGCGGCCCCCTTACATGCGTGACCGTCGCCCAGATGGCGGAATTGGTAGACGCGCCAGCTTCAGGTGCTGGTACTCGAAAGGGTGTGGAGGTTCGAGTCCTCTTCTGGGCACCAAATTCCCGTTTCAAGCCGTAGATACGGCGTTGAAAACACGAAGAAAGCCCGGTTTGTCCGGGCTTTTCTCGTTTCAGGCGCCGACGCGACCACCCGACGCCCGCACATCGGCATCTTCGTTCACCGTGAGCTTAGAAATTCGTATCAATCCTTCCGAACGGACGCCGAACGAGGAACGAGTGACGGGCGCACCGAGGCCGAGAAATATGATGTGGCATAGCCGACGGCCACCCCGACCAGAACGCCCAACGACTTCACCAGCGCATCCTCGACGTGAGCGTGTCGTGTCGGCGAAATGATCTGCATGACCTCGAAGAGCGCGGCGCCGGCGACCAGGAGCAGGCCTATCCGCTTCCAGCGATCCGGGTAGCCGAGCACGAAGAGCATGGAAATTGCCGCAAAGGCAGCACCACGATCGAGATTGACCGTCGTCAGCGTGTGGGGCCTGAGACCTATCGGGCTGATGGTGACGAGGAAGATCGTGACAAGGAGGCTCCAGGCGAGGACCCTCGAAACGGACGAGAACTTGAACATCCCGGCAACCTAGACCGTTGTCCCGACAGAGGAAAGGCCGTCCGAGAAAGGCACCCCTGCTCTCCTCGCAAGGCTCGCAGGCGGAATGCAGGCGCTATTTCTCGATATCGCGTGGATTGACGCCGGGATACCAGGAACCGGTCAATGGAGGATTGCGGCTCTCGAAGGTGACGCCGTCACGGGTGCAGCGGTAGACGAGCACAGGCAGGCTGTCTGAAAAGCCGACGTCGTCCCGGTTGCGGAAGCGACGGGTAGCCGTCGTGCACCTGTATTCCGGCTCCTTCCGCAACGCGTCCGGGGCGGTGACGCCGGGCAGATCCTTGAAATAGCCGGAAGGGTCGATCAACCGCGTTTCGCCCGAATGAGCCGGGAGCACGACGGCGGACATGGCCAAGAACCAGCTCAGCAATGCCGAAACAATTTTCATGGACTTGCCCTTCTGGTTCCCCGCTGACGGTTGATCTGAAAGCTAGCCGCCAGGCATCATATAGGTGCGGGAGCCGGAAAGCGTAAGACCGCCATCCGGCGCACGATCATCGGACGGGCCTGCGATAACCGGTTGGCAGGTCATAAAGCCAGCCGATACGCTTCACCGCGACCTCGAACTCCTCACGCGCGACGGTCATCGTATGCCCGTTGGCGTGAAGCAGCGTCTTGTCGTCTTCCATGATTGCGACATGGCCTTTCCAGAAGACGAGATCACCGCGCCTCAGATCGTTATGTCCGATCTCGATGCCGAGTCCAACGGATTGCATGTCGGTGTCGCGGGGCGCCGAGCGACCCGTCATCATAAGCGAGAGCTGGACGAGCCCCGAGCAATCGATACCGAAGCCGGAACGCCCACCCCACAGATAGGGCGTCTCGATAAAGCGGGCGGCAATGGCCACGTAGTCGTCGCTCGCATAGGCGCCGATCGGCAGACAGTGCGCTGCAACGATCGCCCGGCCGTCCGCGAGCAGGAGATAGCGAGTGCCTCGAGTCTCGACCTCGCCGACAGTCGCGAGGCGGCTCCCCATCGAAAGGGCAGCAGAGGCGGGGAAGCGCAGATCCGCACCGGGATACAGAAAGGTACGGGGTACGATGACATGATGGGTCGGCGCGGCACCGAGCGGCGCGAGCGTAGCGTCTGGTAGGTAGCCGACATAGCCGTCGCTCGCCGCCTTCACCCACGCCCAGCCGTCTGCGCGATCGAAGACCGTCACCTCTTCTCCCAGGACAACCTCCGTGTCTATGCCGGACGCGAGGTCAGGTTTTGGACGAAGGGCTGCAACCGGCAAGCCGATCCGCGCCGGTTCGCCAACAACGAAGCGGCGAGCGGCCACCTGCCCCTCCAGCGACTTCTCGGCCAAGTCTTCTCGATACGCGTTCAATCGTCTGTCCAGTGCCATAAGACCCTCTCAGATCCCCAAAGCTCGCCCCTTTTCGATGACGAGGTCACCGAAACGCTCGAGATAGAGCGCACCGCCAACAGTGCGCTTGATGATCACGTTGCGACGGTCGCGGTCATCCCGGACGCGCTCGACTAGACCCATTTCCCCCATCGTATCCAGTGCACGGGTGATCACCGGCTTGGTAACCCCGAGCGTCGATGCGAGCCCACGAACGGTGTGCGGCGGCGGTACGAGATAGATCTGCAGGAGAATCGCCATCTGCCGAAGCGTCAGATCGCGATTGTCCTGCTGGACCTGTTGCACCGTCACCCTGTGCCAGAGGCACAATGCCTCGGTCGCGGTCAGTTCCACACTCATACGACGTCATCCGGCTTCACGACGCACCTCTTTTCCGGCAATCACCCGCCGTTTGCAAGACTCACGGCGGGCAAGCCCCGCGCCGTCAGCGAACACTGGAACGCAGATAGCGGTAGAGCGCGCGGATCGCCTGAGCCTCGCCGCCGACCGGTGAGTGCGGACGTTCCGAGGGCGCCCAACCAAAGATGTCGAAATGGGCCCAGCTTCTGGCGCGGCTTACGAACCGCTTGAGAAACAGGGCTGCCGTGATCGCACCAGCCATGCCGCCGGCCGGCGCGTTGGTGAGGTCAGCGATCTGTCCCTTCAGGCTCTTGTCATACCCCATATAGAGCGGCATCCGCCAAAATGGATCGTCCGTTTCGATGCTCGCATCGATGAGCTCGGCGGCAAGTTCCTCATCGTCGGTGAAGACGGGTGGCAGGTCCGGGCCGAGCGCTACGCGCGCCGCGCCGGTCAAAGTCGCCATATCGATGAGAAGATCAGTTTCCTCTTCGTCCGCATAGGCGAGCGCATCGGCGAGTATCAGCCGCCCCTCGGCGTCCGTATTGTCGATCTGTACGGTCAGCCCCTTACGACTGCGATAGACATCACCGGGGCGGAAGGCATTCCCTCCGATCGAATTCTCGACGACAGGGATGATGACACGCAGGTCGACCTTGAGCTTTGCATCCATGATCATCAGCGCCAGACCCAGCACATTGGCTGCGCCGCCCATGTCCTTTTTCATTAGCAGCATCGAGGAAGCAGGCTTGATGTCCAGCCCTCCGGTGTCGAAACATACGCCCTTGCCGACCAGAGTGACACGGCGATGGCCGTCCTTGCCCCACCGCATCTCGAGAAGACGCGGCGCCTCTGCGCTCGCTCGACCGACAGCATGAACCAATGGGAAGTTGGCCTTCAGGAGGTCGTCGCCGACGATAACGGAAACCTCTGCCTTGTAGTGTTCCGCAACGGACCGGAACACGCGTTCAAGCTCGCCCGGCCCCATGTCGTTGGTCGGCGTGTTGATGAGGTCTCGTGCAAGAAAAACGCCGGCGAGCTGGCGCTTGATGTCGGCCGCATCAGCGTCCTGCGGAATCAACAGCTTCGGTCCCGTCTGCTTTTCCGTGCGGTACCGATCATAGCTGTAGCTGCCCAGACCGTAACCGAGCGCGAGGCGATTGGCGGTAAGCGGCGCGGTCTCGATATGCCAGTCACCGGCAGGAAGCTGGCGGGCAAGTCTGCCGGCGAGAAAGGGCATCGCCGAGGGATTGGTGCCGAGACCGAATAGCACGCCACCGAGATGGCCGTCGGCCGTCGGAACGAGAAGCAACGCCCCCGCCTCTGCGGTGAAGCCCGCCTTGCGCGCCCAATCGAGCGCGATCGGGTCGATTGTGCCAGTCTCGATGTGGGCGGGTGTCACGGCGAAGATCGGTAGGGTCTTCCCGCTCTTCGTGCTGAAGGGGCTTTTTCGATCGATATATTGGTAGGGCGCCATGGATGCTCTTTCTGCGGAATCAGTCGCGGTCGCCGACATTAACGCTCCGTTAGGGTTAACAGATTATTGCTGGTCACAAGGTTGCGTCGGATGCCACCTGCAGGTTCCGCCGACGCCGGAAGTGCCGCATCAGGGGGAAGTGAATCATGGGGGCCAGGAAAACCACGTCATATCGCATGATGATGACCGTCAAAGTCTGCATTCTTGCGCTCGCGACAATCACGGCCGGTTGCGCCACCACTGCCAAGAAGGACCCGACCGTCACCGGGTCGATCCCCAAGCTCACGAAACCAGTCGAGGCGATGACGACGAGCGAACTTGCCGCGGCCGCTGAGCGGATTGGCTCGGCCTATGATCGTAATCCCAAGGACAAGCAAACGGGCCTGACCTACGCAAGCATTCTGATGATGACCGGCCGCGATACCCAGGCTCTGGCCGTGATGCAGCAGGTCGCAATCGCCAACCCAGCTGATCGCGATGTGCTCGCAGCCTACGGTAAGGCGCAGGCGGCGGCGGGCCAGATGGAGCAGGCATTGTCCACCATATCGAGAGCACAGACGCCCGACCGCCCGGACTGGCGGCTTTATTCGGCCGAAGGAGCGGTGCTCGATCAGCTCGGCCGCTCCTCGGAGGCCCGCAACCGCTATCGCATGGCCCTCGATCTGAAGCCGAACGAACCGTCCGTGCTTTCCAATCTCGGCATGTCCTACGTCCTGTCCGGCGACCTCAGGACCGCGGAAACCTATCTCAAGTCTGCCTCGCAACAGCTGACGTCCGACAGCCGCGTGCGTCAGAATCTCGCCCTGGTGATAGGCCTCCAGGGGCGCTTCGACGAAGCCGAGCGCATTGCACGCCAGGAGCTCGACCCGCAGCAGGCCGAGGCAAACGTCGCCTATCTGCGCTCGATGCTGGCGCAACAGAATTCGTGGAAGCAGCTTGCGGCCAAGGACACAGATTCGAAGACCAACTGACGCCGGAACCACAGGATCGTTGCGGAACTCACCAGACGCGTGTGGAGATTCCCTCTGCTGCAAGGCGCGCGCCGAGGCCCGCCATGACCGCGCCCGCCGTTCGGTCAATCCAGGCCTTTGCGCGGACATAGGCACGGCGCGGTGCGCTCGCGGAAAAGACAAGCGCGACTACCAGATACCAGCCAGCCTCGACGCCGAAGAGCATCGGCACCAGTGCGAGCATCAACCAGCGCTCCGGCTCGGCGGGGAGAAGTGCGGCAAATATGCTTCCGTAGACGATAACCGTCTTCGGGTTGCTGAGCTGGATGAAAAGCCCCGTGACAAGATGGCTGCCGAGCGACCTCGCACGCTCCGGTCCATCGCTTTCGAACGCAAGCGGGGTGGACGCATGCCTGAAGATGCGAAAGCCGAGATAGACGAGATAGAGGCCACCGAGGATCTTCACGAGTACGAAGACCGCTTCGGCGCGCAGAAGGAGAGCGCTCAGTCCAAGAAGCGCGAGTCCTCCGAGGCAGGCACCTCCAAGCCCCATGCCGAGCGCCGCTGCAACACCGGCCGATCGCCCCTGCGCGATCGCTGTACGGCTCACCAGAATGAAACTCGGCCCGGGACTCACTGCACCGATCAGGATCGCACCGAGTATGCTGAGGAAAATCATTTGAGACGACATGGGGCAACTCCAGATGTTGGATGTTCGTGCCCAGGCGAGCGGCGTCCGTTTCGCCCGCACTCCCCGATGGTTACCCATCTCTGTCGCCAGTTGCGCGGGCGACAATAGGTAGCGGCTTTCGTTACCCGCCGCAATATGCCGCGTCAGAAGCGATCGGAGACCTGTATGCCGGCCGGTCCGAGGATGACGGCAACGAGCACCGGCAGGAAGAAAAGGATCATCGGCACGGTCAGTTTGGGCGGCAGGGCTGCGGCCTTCTTCTCCGCCTCGTTCATCCGTTCGTCGCGGCCCTCCTGCGCGAGAACGCGAAGGGCCTGCGCAACCGGCGTCCCGTAGCGCTCGGCCTGGATCAGGGCTTGGGTGACGCTCTTCACGCCGTCGAGCTGGGTGCGGTTGCCGAGATTTTCCAAGGCTGTACGGCGGTCCTGCAGGAATGAAAGCTCGGCAGTCGTCAAAACCATTTCTTCGGCGAGCTCCGGCGACTGGGTGGCCATCTCATCAGAGACACGGCGCATCGCGGCCTCGATCGAGATGCCCGACTCGACGCAGATCAGCATGAGGTCGAGGGCATCCGGCCAGGCGCGCTTGATCGACAGCTGTCGCTTGCTCATCCGGTTGGAGACATAGATGTTGGGAAGATAGAAGCCGATATAGCCGCCGACCACCGTCACCAGCATGCGAATGGCGAACGGCCGTTCCGCGAGATTGCCGAGCACGAAGATCCAGATGGCCGCCAGCGTCAAGGTCAGGAACGGCAGGAGGAAACGAGCGACGAGAAAGATATTGAGAGCGTTCTGCGAGCGGAAACCTGCCGCTTTCAGCTTGTCCATCGTTGCGTCATCGACCAGCGCCTGACGCAGATTGAACTTTTCGACGATCTGGCGGACCGAGTGGTTATGCGAGGCGCGCAAGCTCGTCTTCCCGCGCCCGCCATCGACGTTCATTCGGGCGCGCTCGCGGGCGCGAATCTGCTCCCGTTCCGTCGACACCGCCTTCATGCGCTTTTCGAGATCGCCACGCTCGAGATACGGAATGGCAATCGTATAAAGCGTCGCAAAGACGGCGATGGCGACCAGAACGGCGATAACCAGTGCAGGGTCGGTCAGTCGGGCGGCGAGATCCTGCGTCATTTCGGGCGTCCTAGATGTCGAAATTGATCATGTTGCGCATCACCAATATCCCGATCGACATCCAGACAGCGGAAACGCCGAGAATCATATGACCGCGGGGGTCGGTGAAGAGAATCATGATGTAATGAGGTGAGGTCAGGTAAACGAGAAGTGCGACGATGAAAGGCAGTGCGCCGATGATGACGGCGGAAGCCTTTGCTTCCATGGAAAGCGCGTTCACCTTGGCCTTCATCTTCTTGCGGTCGCGCAACACGCGCGAAAGATTGGCGAGGGCCTCGGAAAGGTTGCCGCCAGCCTGCGACTGGATGGCGATGACGATGGCGAAGAAGTTTATCTCCTGTAGGGGCATGGTCATGATCATGCGCTGACAGGCTTCCGGGATACTGAGACCCACCTGCTGGGACTCGACCACGCGGCGGAATTCGCCCTTCACCGGCTCCTGCCCGTCGGAGGCGATCAACCTCAGCGCATCGTTCAGGGGCAGACCGGAGCGGATGGAGCGAACCATGACGTCCAGGGAATTGGGGAACTCCTCCAGAAATTTCTTCTGACGGCGGCGAACGAGGAAACCGACCACCCAGCGCGGCAGGCCCAGCGCAGCGACAAATGCGGAGCCGAAGGTAACGAGCAGCGGCATACCGGACAGGAACGCGAGTGCAAGAACGGCGAGACCGAGGGCCACGCTCAGCAGATAGAACTGGGTGACTGAAATGGACAACCCGGCCTGCACGAGGCGCGACTTTATGTCGGCCCTCGCCAACTTGTTGTTCTGCTCCTGCTGCTTGCGTTCGAGATCCTTCAGAGAGTCCTGAACCGACTTGCGACGCTTGGAGATTTCCTGCACGCGGTCACGCGCAGCCTTGATCTTCGACAGATCGGTTTCAGCCGACTTGACCCGGCTGATACGACTTTCCGTCTTCTTCTCGACCTCAATCCGCGAATAAAGCACGCCGTAGGCAAGTGCACCTGCAGCGACCGCCACCAAGGCTATGATAAGCAGAACGGTAGGCTCAAGTCCGAACATGGGCGTCAGACCCCCTTGCTCTTCTGTTCCATGGCGTCGAGAGCGGCTGCCAGCCTGCGCTCTTCGTTATAGTAGCGGGCGCGATCCCAGAAGTGAGGCTTGCCAATGCCCGTCGACACGTGACGGCCGATGATCCGGCCGTTCGCGTCTTCTCCCTCGATTTCGTAGCGGACGAGGTCCTGAGTGACTATGACGTCGCCTTCCATGCCGATCACCTCGGTGATGTGGGTGATGCGGCGCGAGCCGTCGCGCAGACGTGCTGCCTGTATGATTACATCGATGGAGCCGGCAATGATCTCACGCACGGTCTTCGCCGGCAGGCTGAAGCCACCCATCGCGATCATCGACTCCATTCGGCTCAGGCACTCGCGCGGCGTATTCGCGTGAATCGTACCCATCGAGCCGTCGTGGCCGGTGTTCATCGCCTGAAGCAAGTCGAACACTTCCGGTCCACGAACTTCGCCGACGATGATACGCTCTGGGCGCATACGCAGGCAGTTCTTGACGAGGTCGCGCATGGTGATCTCACCCTCGCCTTCGATGTTCGGCGGACGGGTTTCCAGACGCACGACATGCGGCTGCTGGAGCTGCAATTCGGCGGTATCCTCGCAGGTGATCACACGTTCGTCAGTATCGATATAGCCCGTCAGGCAGTTGAGAAGCGTGGTCTTGCCGGAGCCGGTACCTCCGGAAATGACGACGTTACAACGAACGCGCCCGACAATCTGCAGCACTTCCGCGCCTTCGGGCGTGATCGCACCAAACTTCACCAGCTGGTCGAGATTGAGTTTGTCCTTCTTGAACTTGCGGATCGTCAACGCCGGACCGTCGATCGCGAGCGGTGGCGCGATTACGTTGACGCGGGATCCGTCGGGTAGGCGCGCGTCGCAGATCGGACTCGACTCGTCCACGCGCCGGCCGACTTGGCTCACGATGCGCTGGCAGATCGACAGAAGCTGCGAATTGTCTCGGAACCGGATGTCCGACTCGATGGTCTTGCCGCCGACTTCGATGAAGGTCTGACCCGCGCCGTTCACCATGATATCGGCGATGTCGTCTCTCGCGAGCAACGGTTCAAGCGGACCGTAACCGAGGACGTCGTTGCAGATATCCTCGAGCAGTTCCTCCTGCTCGGAGATCGACATCGCGAAATTCTTGATCGTGATGATGTCGTTGACGATGTCGCGAATTTCCTCTCGCGCGCTTTCGCCGTCGAGTTTTGCCAGCTGCGACAGGTCAATGGTGTCGATCAGGGCGGAGAAGACCTGGCTCTTCGTGTCGTAATAGTCCTGGGTGCGCGCCGGCCGCTTTCGGCTGGCGGCAGGCGCCTGCATCGGAGGCGGCGTTACCTGCTGGCGGCGTGTCGCATCCTGAGAGGCGGCTGGAGTCTCGGCAATGACGGCGCCGGCCGATGGTGTGCTCGCTGGAGCCACGGCAGGCGCGACGGGCGCCGCGAGTGCCCCCGCGCCTTGGCTGGCCTTTCCGAAACCATCGCCGCGTCTGCCGAACATAGCCACTTTACATCATCCCCACGCTTGAACTCATTTCCTGCCGAGAAGTCCCAGGACTTTCCCCAGTCCTGCCTTCTTCGGTTTCTTTATCGTCGCGCGTCCCGTCACCAGATGTGCGATCTGTGAGAATGTCTCGGCAGTTGGTGACTTCGCGTCTGTCTCCGAGATCATCCGTCCGCTGTTGGCCGCATTGCCGAAGAGCTGCGCGTCGAAAGGGATAATCGCAATCGGGTCGATCTCCAGCGGTTCGAAAAAGTCGTTCGGCGCGATCTCCGGCCGCTTCGGCATTCCGACCTGGTTCAGTATGAAATGCGGGGACTTGTCGTTGGGTCGCAGCTTTTTCAGCGCATCGAACATATTCTTGGCGTTGCGCAGATTGGCGAGGTCCGGCGCGCAGGTGATGACCACCTCGTCGGCCTCGGAAAGGACCGCGCGGGTCCAGTCCGACCATACGTGCGGAAGATCGAGCACCGTGACGGGAGCGCTCCGCTGCAGGAGTTCCAGCAACGGCTGGAAGGCGTCGCGCGAATAGTCGTAGGCTCTGTCGAGGAGAGACGGTGCGGCGAGCAGCGAAAGATGCTGCGAACACGTCGTGAGCAGGCGATCCAGAAACACCTCGTCGAGACGCTCGGGAGCAAAGACGGCCTCGGCAATGCCTTGCGCGGGGTCCTGGTCGAAGTCGATGTTCGCTGTACCGTAGGGTAAATCAAGATCGGCCAAGACGGTCTCGGTGGAGAAAAGGTGCGAAATCCCGAAGGCGCAGTTGTGCGCGATGGTCGAGGAGCCCACGCCACCCTTGGCCCCGATGAAGGCAACCGTCCGTCCGAGCGGCTCTGCATCGGGATCGACGAAGATCGCCGCGATCGATGAGATGATCTCGGCCATCGAGACGGGTCCGACGATGTATTCGGAGATGCCGTTGCGCATCAGTTCCCGATAGAGCGGGATATCGTTGTAGCGGCCGATGATGACGACCCGCGTGGTCGGATCGCAGACCTCGGCGAGCGGGGCAAGCTCCGCGAGCAGCGTGGACGACGGCGAGTCCGTCTCCAGAATGATCAAGTTCGGCGTCGGGGTGGAGGCGAACATCGCAGCGGCGGCGGCAATATTGCCGCTGGTGATCCTGAGGCTCACCTTGGCCATGCGGCGATCCTGCCCGCACTTTTCCATGACGCCGCGCGTGCTCTCCGCAACGCAGAAGGCGTGAACGGAGATGCGCGGCAGTGGACGCAGGTGCTCCAGATCACCGGCGATCACGGCCGTCTCTGCGTCCTGGTTCCCACGAGAGCCTGTCTCGATGTCGTATTCAATCGCGCTCATACTCTTCCCCTGCCCCGTATCCGGCACACCGCTCACTTGGACGCCGTATCCTTGCCTTCTCGATAGAGGCCGATCACCTTTGAGCGACGGGCCGCGTCGATCGGAGCCATGCCGCGCGGTGCAATCAGATCCATGGGATTGGCGACTTGCGCGGCCAGATTGTTCTGGGTGGCGCAGCCGAAATTGTGCCAGTTGCGGTTCATGACCGTATTGTCCGAGAGATCCTCCGGCCATTGACCGCACTGATCGGTCACGGCGGTCGATGCGACGAAACTCAAGCGGACCGGTGCGGCATCGCCCGAGGCCGCCGCCTGGTAGGTCGTCTCGATGATGCGTGGTGCCGGGATTCCCTGGCTGACGAGTTCGGCACGTATCTGCTTGCGCATGATCGACGCGGCCGCCGCGTTCGGCGAACCTTGCGGGACCATGATCTGGATCGTTCCGCTGGACATGCTTCGATAGTCCTGTGCAAAGCCCGCAATCGTGTCCTGCGTGTTGATGCTCAGATTGCGGTCGCCGGAGGCAATCGGCAGGTCGAGCGTATGTTCCACCTCGGTGACGGTGATCGGGTGACGAGTCCGGTAATCATCCGGAATCGAGCCGGTGGTCATACCGTCGCGATTGGCGCCGCAGCCGGAAAGGACGATCGTGGCACCGGCAATTACTGCAGCTAGTGCGGCCTTACCGAGACGGGGTGCGATCCTTGCTGACGTCGATGCGCGCATGGCCTTATGTCTTTCTGTCGAAGCGTGAGAAACGCTGTTGTCGAACATCGGCGTCTCCGATCACTTGTAGATGAAGCCGACGGTGCCGTGATATCGGCCGGTCACGTTCGCTTCCTTGCGGCCGTAGACCTTATTGACGCGGTTCAGGAAGAAGGTCGCGCCGTCGTTTTCCGGGTTGAAGTTGTCGTCGGGGCGAGCAAGCTGGTTGCGGGCCACCGGTCGCACGAGATAGGGCGTCGCGATGATGACCAGCTCCGTTTCGTTGCGCTGGAAATCCTTGCTGCGGAAGAGAGTGCCGAGGATCGGCACCTTTGATAGCCCGGGAAGGCCGGACATCGCCTGCCGGATATTGTCCTGAACGAGGCCGGCAATTACGATCGAGCCGCCGGACGGCAGTTCCACCGATGTCGAGGCCTCGCGGCGGCGGATCGACAGGTAGGTCGAACCCGGATACGCGTGAGAAACATTGCCGGTTACGACTGCGGCCTCGTAAGTCGGCTCGGAGACGTTCGTCTCAATCTGCAGACTGATGCGACCGGGCGCCAGAACGACCGGACGGAAATTCAACTCGATCCCGTAGTTCACCGTATCGGTGGTTCGGGTAACAGTGGTTTGGCCGGTATCGGCATCCGTCGAGACTTCTTGTTCCGCCGGAAGGCGGAATTCACCGCCGACGTAGAACTTGGCGCGTTCACCGGAGATCGCGGTCAGACTCGGTTCGGCAAGCGTACGCATGACCCCCGCCTGCTCCATAGCGTTGAGATATGTGCTAATTCCGTAGCCACCGATCGTTCCTGTCGCGGTTGGCACCAAGTAGCCAGCGGCGTTAGTCGCAAGGTTGGTCATGTTCACCGCGTTGCCCAGGTTCGCGGGATTGAAGTAGCCGATACCGCTGCTGCCATCCTGAATGTTGCCGCTGACGCCGAGTTGCTTCAGAACCTGACGGCTGACTTCAGCGACCGTGACCTTGAGCGTTACCTGGTCTTCACCTTCGATGGTCAGCAGGTTTACAATCTGCGAGACCTGCCGATCTTCCGCGAAGATGGCGACGGCGCCATCGCCGCCACTGTCGCTTGTCGCGGTCTCGTTGCGCGTCGTCGCCTCGCCGCCTTTCAGAAACGCGCGAGCCAGACCCTCTGCCCGCTCCGCATCCTGCGGAGTGCGGACGGTGCCCGTCAGCACGATGTTGTCGGATACGATCTCCACCTTGATGTCGGATTCAGGAATGAAACGGCGAAGGTTGGTTTCGAGGCCGGCGATGTCCCGTTCGATTTCAATGTCGAGACTGATGATTTCCTCACCATTCGGTCCGAAGATGAAGATGTTCGTCTGACCGACAGCCTTGCCGAACAGATAGATGCGCCGCGACGTGCGGGTCACGGCGTCGGCCATCGACGGGTCGGCGACCAGAATGTCGTGAGCATCGGTCGGCAGATCGACGACCAGCGCCTTGTTGAGGCCGAGCTTGACGGTACGACGAGCGCCGGGACCGACCTTGGAGATCGATATGACGCTGTCCGACGCGGCGAAAGCTGCCGGCAAGTCGAAGACACCTGAGGCAATGTTACCGGGCATACCGGAGAACGCCATGGAGAACGCGATGCCGCCGGCGAGCGAGGTCCGAATCTTGTGTTTGAAATCTGTCACCTTGGCGCCCCCGTTCATTGCATCTTTACCTCGGCGTCCTTCACGACATTGCCGTTCTTGATCACCTGGATCGCCGGCATTCCGGAACTGCCGCTCAACAGATAGTCGGCGGCGGACGTGTCTTCTTCCTGTGCGTCGGCGACGGAGCGCAGCGCCAGCGACAGGCGATCGGCCATCTGTTGGGCGACCGTCATGACCTTGGCCTGATCGGGGGTCAACTCGAGCGTTGCCGTGGTGCCGATCACCGATTTCGAGCCGTCATCCTTCTCCTCGACCTGCTGGTCGATGGCGAGCACACGCACGTTGGAAAGCACCGTCTCAGTCAGGTAGTTGCCGCTGCCATTGCTGCTCTTGTCCGAACGGACCATGATCACGTCGACGCGATCGTTCGGGAGGATGAAACCGCCGGCGCCGGTCGCGACCGAGATCTCGGTCGAAACGGCTCGCTTGCCGGAAGGTAGAAGCGACGACATGACGCGGGCGGAGGAGTCGG
>DATGWU010000074.1:0-1869 GCA_035299345.1 Rhizobium sp. | reverse complement strand
TACGCAAGACAGATATGAGCCAAACTAGAACAAATTTGTTAGCAAGCTGTTAACTAAGCTGTGCGTGAATTGGGATGTAGTCGTGGAACTGCACGCCGATTCGCTTGCAGGCACACACGTTGTTAGGCGTGCCCCGTCTGGTGGGCCGTGAGTATCGCCCCATCGTCGGTTCGCGCTGGAGAAAGGCGCAGATGATCCGGCCGTGATCCGAGAGGGAAGCTTTGCCGGACTGTGTCGGCCCTTCGAGACGGAGGGCAGGGTGAAATCGATTTCTTCATCCTTCTCGGTCAAGAAACGGAGACGAGCATGGCGGAGATCGTGAAATTGGAAGAACGGCTGGCGCGCCAGCCAAAACGGCGGCCGGAGCACCACGAGGCGGTGATCCTGCTCTTCACGGGGGTTCGGTACGAGTACCGCGACGGTCACCTCGTCCGCACAAGCGATGTGTTCGACGGACCGTGCATGCCTCAACCGAAGGGCAAGGATCCCTTGCCCCATTGATCGCGTCGGACTTGCAGCGGCAGGCCTCCCGCTAGTAGTCGGTGAACGGCGCACACGCCGCGTCCGCGAGAAACTCTCTCGCGCTTTCCTCGAAACTCGCCTCTGGGGCCATGGTTCGCAGGACCGCATAGCCGAGCGGGTCCTGGAGTTCGACGGTGATCGTCCGCGACAGGGAGTCCGGCAGCGTCTTTCGGATACGGCCGAGTTGGACGCTCGAAGCTGCGAGCACATCGACGCTCCCATCGACAGAGGTTCGGTCGTTTATGCTGAAGACTTCGTCGGAACGGCTGTTATAGACCGCGAGCGACCAGAAACCGGGACCTTTGCCGGCAAGAAGCCTCACCGGTTGGCTCGTGACATCGAAATGGCAGACCGCGACCTTCACATAGGGATCGAGATTCGCAAGCCTCTCCCCCTCGCTCACATCGGGCAGGCTGTAGAAGGCGTTTTCCGGACCTTCCGCCTGGACGCGCGTATAGGCATCCTGTCCGGTAAAGCTCGGAAGCGCCAGGATAATGAGGATGTGCAGCAGCGCCGCTCCAACTACGCCCGTCACGGCTGCAAAGATAAGCCTCCTAACCATTCCCGCACCCGATGCGTTCCAGTTCCGGCATGTCGAGGCCGATCAGGCCGGAACTCCCCGCCGCCGGGGTGTCGAGAAGCGTCAGTACCAGCGAAAACGACCCCGCTTGTGGCAGCGCCAGCCAATTGTTGGGCCGGGGACCGGTGGCGATCACGATGTCGAAACTGCCATCCTGATGGCGCAGCACCGTTCGGGCGTTGACGGAGGAGGGTAGCGACGCGTCTGCCGGCAGCGGCCGGCCTGCCGCGTTTGCAGCGTAAAGAGTCCAGGTGCGCGCGGTCGGTGTGCGACCATGCAGCCGGTAAGCGCAATTCGCGTTGAGCCGTCGTCCTTGCTCGTCCTCTGTTGCGGTAAAGACCAGTCCCTCTGCCGATCCGTAGAGAAGTCGCCCGGCCTTGGCCCGATGCGACCGCGCGTAGGGATCGGCCGAGGCTGTCTGCGCCTCCGGAAACGCTTGCCACACGCCGAGCCTTATCGCTCCGAAGCCGGCCGATGCCTGCAGCGCCCACATTGCAGAGAGAATGCCGCCGCCGAAAGCGATGATGAGCGCGGCGGCAATGAGGAAAGGAACCCGGAACACCTTGTCGACCAATTCCATGTTGTCCGGCTGCAAGCGGTATCATCCAAACCATTGAAGTTCAAACGCAACCGAAGTCCGTGGGATTGTTTTCTGCCGTCTATCCGGGATCGCGGTCGGCCGCAGAAGCGACCCTGCGGGGGGTGGTGACGGGCTTGGCCTCTTTCAACATGCGCCCGATCTCGTGAATCAGCCGGGTCGAATCCGC
>DATGWU010000073.1:0-1630 GCA_035299345.1 Rhizobium sp. | reverse complement strand
CTCGTCTTCCACAGGGTTCGGCGCATCAGGAAGGCGAGATGATGCTCCCTGGTCTTGGAGGGCGTCCGTCTGTCCGTTCGTACGTCCGTACGTTCGTAGCATTGCGTTTCGTGCGTTCGGCATATGCGTTCGCACTGCGCTCGGATTGCTCATGCTGATGCCTTCCCGTGCCATCGGGTATTCGCCGAACGACGCGCAGCCTCACTGCGGGCATCCTGCGACTCCTGACTCGACGCCCCGATCAACTGCCGAGTGCCGAAGTTCTTGATCTGCCAGCCGCCCTCAACGACCTCCCAGAGACGCACCTCGGCCAGCAGGCGAGCATCAGCCGGGGTGGCGTGGATGAACGGCAGGGCGGCGCGGGCGATGTGTCCATCGGTGCCGTGGCCGACAGAGTGAGCGATCGAGCACACGTACACGAACGCGGCGGCCTTGCCTCGTTGGCCGTTTCCGACGAGGGCGAGGATCTTGTCGTGTGTCGGCAGGTTCGTGTCGGCACGAAACCATGGCAGCGGCATCAGTCATCACATCCGCAGGGCTTCACGATGAAGCACGACTCGCACACCACGTCCGAGGGCTTCAAGTCGACGCTGGGATCGTCCGGGCAACTGGCGTGTCGATAGCCGTAGGCCTGCTCGCGCTCGATCAGATCGCCGGCATCGAAGCGGCCTCCGCACTCCTGGCAATTGCCCGCGTAGTGGGCGGTGAACGGCATCAGCTGGCCTTTCTGGTGAGGTTCCCCGCAGCGTCGAGCAGCTCGACGGCGAGAGTGTGAGTGATCCGAGTACGCATGCCATCGACGGTCGGCAGGTAGTAGGTGCGGGTCGCATAGTCGAAGTACGGGATCTCGTGCGCGCCAATCCCTCCACGGTTGCGGCGGATCTTCCACCCGAGCGCGAGCGCACGATCCTGCATGTGACCCTCGATGCCGTTGTTGCAGAGCGTGCACAGCGTGACTCCGTCAGCGGGGGTCAGCTCGGGAGCCTTCTTCCCGCGGCCGCCGTGGCCCGACGCTTCACGGTGGTTCCACTCAAGCGGAGAGAACGCACCGCAGGAGACGCAACGGTGATCGTCGCGCTCGTACGTCTCGGCTCGAACCGCAGGGGTCGGGGTGCTCACGCTGCCCCCAGTACGCTCTTCGCATGACCGAGGTCCTCAACTTTGCTTGCGAAGGCCTCAAGTGGGTGGCTACCAACCTCGGTGTGCCACTGGTCACTGGTGTGATTGTGCCGATCATGGTCGGACTGCTCGCGGCTGGTTTCATCGGCCGCCAGATCCGACAGCTGGACCGGCATCGCACCGAAGACCGCCTCGGCGAAGCGATCATCGAGCTCTCGAACCTGCTGTCCGCCGAGACCAAAGTCGGGCTCGACCCGGAAACCTCGGCGCGAATGACTCTCTATCGCTTCGAGCTCAATCACCATCTCATCCGCGCCTACGCTCTGTTGCCCGCGACCGAGCACGACGTAGTCGCTTTCGTTGCCCGTACTCGCGATCTGGTGCAGGCCGCAGTCAACCGGTCGCTGGCGGAGGGCGAGAACACCCGGCAAACGGTCGGAGACCATCGTGCTGAGGCTTTCCGCGTCGCTACCTTGACGATGGACGGACTGATTCAGTGGCAGGCCGGCGT
>DATGWU010000072.1:0-5081 GCA_035299345.1 Rhizobium sp. | reverse complement strand
CGCCGAGCGGCGAGAAGGACGAACGCGATGGGACCGGACCCGCTGGAAACGATCGAGAACAACTACAGCTACCACGCGCCGAAGGAAGGGCAGCCGGAGAAGTACGGGGCGATCCGCGCGAAGGCGAAGGAACTGGCGCTGCTGATCGAGGAGACCTGTCCGAAGGGGCGGGAGAAGTCGATCGCGCAGACGAAGCTCGAGGAATCCGTCATGTGGGCAAACGCCGCGGTGGCGCGCAACTGAACCCCTTCCGGCCGGGGAACCGGCCGGATGCCTGAGACGTGCGGCGGTACCGACGGACCGCTGCAGATCTGAGGCAAAGCGGACGAAGATCAAGATGAAGACGAAGACGAAGAACGGCCTATGAGCTCTCCCCTCAACATTCCCGCGATGGAAGATCAGGTCCGGCGGGCGGCGCTGTCGCTGCTGCCCGCCGCGGCCAATGCCACGTGGCAGCGGCAGACGGCCGTCGCTGGCGAGGAGAACCTTCTCGGGGAAGTCGAGGGGGACGGCGTCCGGACCGACGAATGGCCGGTCTGTGTCTATCTGATCCGCTACAAGGAGAACAAGGGACGGTGGACACCGGCCGGCATCGTTCCTGACGGGACGCAGGATTTCCTGATGAAGCCGGGGCCTGCAGCCGAGCCGCTCACGCCGCAGAATGGCGACCTGCTTATGAAGGACGGCGTCAGCTACCGGGTTCGCTCCGTGAAAACTCAGGACGTGGACGACGTCCGCTACTGGCACTGCGAATCTGACCGGGTGACGGGCTGATGGCAGACATTCTCAAGAGCCTTGGCGTCAGCAGCGAGCACGCGCAGCAGCGCGCGGAAGAGACACGCGCCCGCCTGGCGATCGAGGATGAACGCCGCGCCCGCCGGAAGAGGGCCGCCGAGGATCCGGAGTACTTCTGCCAGTACTACCTCGCCCACTATTTCCGGAACCCGATCACCGGCGAGTTCTCGCCGCTCGGCTCCTGGCAGCACGACGTCATTGACGATTTTCAGGACGAGAAGCAGGAGCTTTTCGCCTACGCCGCGCCGCGCGGGCACGGCAAGACGACGTTCCTTTCCTTCGCCTTTACGCTTCGCGACCTGCTGCGCGGCGCCTCGAAGTTCACGCTCTACATCGGCCCGAACTTCTCCGCCGCATGCGATCGCATTGGCGAGATCAAGATGGAGCTCGAAAACAACGAGCGCATCATTGAGGACTATGGCGACCTGCTGAGGAAGGGCGAGAGCGGCGGCGAGGTCATGGCTAAGGCCAGCGACCTGCGCCTCTCGAACGGCGCCCGCATCGCGGCAAAGGGCGCAGGTCAGGCCATCCGCGGCATCAAGAGCAGGGAAAACCGCCCCGACCGCATCATCCTCGACGACGTCGACAAGGACGGCGAGGTCGCTTCCGCCGAGCAGCTTGAAAAGCGGGTGAAGTGGTTCAAGCGCGTCGTGCTCGGCCTTCGCGGCGCCGGCCGGTGCAAGGTTCTCGTCATTGGCAACATCATCGGCACCCGAACGCTGCTGACGGACTGCCTCGCCAACAAACGGTTCCGCGCCCGCATCTACAAGGCGATCCAGGACGATGGCACGCTTCTCATGCCTGGTCTCTGGACTCTGGAGAAGCTGGAGGCGATCCGCGAGGAAATCGGCTCCGACGCTTTCCAGACCGAGTTCCAGAACTCGCCGCCGGCGGAAGGGACGCGCCCTTTCCGCGCGGAGTGGCTCCGCCGGCACTGGACGCCCGAGCAGCTGGCGGCCGCGGCGCCCGGCATCATGACCGCGCTCGACCTGTCGAAGGGCAAAACCGAGAGGTCAGACTTTCAGGCGTTCGTTGCGATCCGCCGCGACGATTCCGGCAACATCTTCGTCCTCAAAGCCGACCTCGGCCGCCGGACGAGGAAGGAACTTGCGGCGCGCGCCCTCCAGCTGGTGGACGTCCTCGGCGTCTCCTCGATCACGGGTTTCGGCGTCGAGGTGAACGGCTTTCAGGAATGGTTTAGTGACGAGCTCGACGAGCAGTCCTCCGCGCAGGGCTACGACCTTCCGATCGTGAAGGTCGAGAACAAGCTCGATAAGTTCTCGCGCGTCGCTCGCCTCTCGCCGATCGCGGAGGGCGGCCGCCTCTGGTTCCCGCCCGAGGATCACGAGGCATGGGACGAGAGCATGAAGCTCCTGATCCGCCAGATGATCGAATTTCCCGAGGGCCGGCACGATGACGGCCCCGACGCGCTCGCGATGGCCGTGGACCTCTCGGGTTCCATGCTCCGCCAGGCCGGGGCCGTGGTTATCGACTTCAGCATCTTCGACCGTGAGGCAATGGACTGATGAATATCACCCCCGCTGACACTTCGCAGGATCCGATCGCGAAGGCGCTTCGCTACCAGACCATCTACGAAGGGAAGGAATACAACCATCTTCCCGACGCATGGAAGGAGCGGAAGGACAACGCGAAGAGGGATTATATCCCGATCCGGACCCGGCGCCCGAATGTCCGCCTGAAGCTCGGAAAGAAGATCTGCACGACGGTCTCTGACTTCCTCATGTCGAGTGCCACGTTTCCCGCCCTGACCTCGGACAGGGACGATCTGACGGCCGTCGTTTCCTGGCTTCGCGATAACCTCCTGATTAAGGAGATTCCGGGCGCCTGCACGAAGGCGTGCGTCCAGGGGAGCGTGGGCATCACGTTCGGCTTCGTGCGCGGGAAGCTCATTCTGCGCACCTTCCCCCGCGCGCAGGCGTGGCCGGTCTTTGACGATGCCGACGAGCTCCTCGGCCTCGTGGTCCGCTATCTCGCGACCGATCCTTCGACGGGACGCGCCGCCTGGTGGCGCATGACGCTCGATGCGAAGCAGGAAGTCTGGGAAAAGGCGGAGGCCGCCCTCGGGAGCACGATCCCGCCGACAGAAAACTGGCAGCGGGTCTCTGCCAACGATCACGGGTTCGGCTTCGTGCCGGCCGTGTGGGTGCGGCACCTGGACAGGCAGCACGGCGATCCGGAAGGGCTGAGCCTCCTCGACGATCTTGACGAGCTCCTGCGCGAGGTGGACTACGCGCGCTCGCGGCAGAACCGCTCCCTGACCTACACGGCCGATCCGCAGATGGTCATTCAGGACACTGAGCCCTCGAAGACAAAGGACACGCTGGTCAAGTCGCCGGCCGGCACGATCGTCCTTGGCAAGGACGGCAAAGCCTACTTCGTCGAGATCAACGGCAAGGGGATCGAACTGCAGGCGGAATTCGCGAAAGACCTGCGCCGCGAGGTTCTCGAACTGGCCCGGGTTGTCATCAACGATCCGGAGCACCTCGACGGCACCGCCATGAGCGGCTTCGCTCTGCGCATCCTGTTCGAGCCGCAGATCAAGCTGTGCGACCGGCTCAAGCAGGACTGGGAACCGGCGATCGTCGAGCTCACGAACAAGATCCTCCTCGGCGGCAAGGCTGCGCTCGCCAAGGGCGCGATCCGGATTCCCGGCTTTGCGGAGGCCGTCTCGCGCATCGCCGCGCCGGCTGAAGAAACGGAGACCAAGTCCGTCGCGCATCCGTGGCTGAACGGCGGCGCGCGCGAGTGGCCGATTCCCGCGTACGTTTCCGGCGCTGTGCCGGTCTCTCTTTCGTGGGGCGCCTACTTCGACGCGAGCCCGGGCGAAGAGCAGACGGTCATGGCGACGGCGGCCGCTGGTTCGGCGGCGGGAATCATCAGCGAGGAAGCGGCCGTGCGCATGGCGAGCCGGATCACCGGGGAGTCGGCGGAAACGGAGCTCGTCAAGATCGCGGCCGGGCGTCCGGAAGTGGTCCCGATCGAGAAGGCGCCGAACGCGTTTTGAGGTTCGGCGGCGGGGTCACCGCCGCGAACGCATTAGAGGCTCAAGGTTCGCGTTTTGGGGTCGGGGTGCGGTGTCGATATTCTGAAGGGTCGGAAAGTGGGTTATTGGTTCTCGTTCAGCTTCGTTCACAGGGTGCCGCCTGTGTGGTCCCTCTCGAAGTTGGTCCGAAAGCCCTGCGCGCGGTGTCTCTCACGCGCGCGCGTTCATCAAGATTCGGCGAGGCTTGTCAGACGTTACCCGGGAAAGATGGCGATAACGGCACCGACGATTTGGGAGGGTTCGACGTGAGTAATGGGATCGTGGCCGTCAGCGCACGAGTGAAGCTCGTAACCGGCGTTCTTGCCCTTGGCTTTCTTTAGGATCTTCACGACTGCGCCTTCTCCCTGGCTGTCGCGGAGATTTGCGACGCACAGTCGGTTCACGAGACGGTCAACGTCGCGGAGGGAGTTGTCGATCAGCAGCATGTCGCCGGGATGAATCACCGGAACCATGCTGTCGCCGGCGACTTCGACCATGGCGTAGACGTGTTGAAGTTTGAAGGGCGGAGCGGGCAGCGAAAGCTCACCGGTCGGGTGATGATCGCCCGGGTAAAACGTGGTTCCGGCGCCGACCCGGCTTCCCGCGTAGAGAAAGCAGCGCGCTTCGTGGCGCACGACGGTGCGGGCCTTTCCAAGCTGTGTGTGGCCGACCGGTATCGAGACCTGCGGCGCAGCAGGGTTAACCTTCATGACGGCGTCGAACGGTACCTTCGGCGTCGCGAGATCCTCCTCAAGCTCCGGCGCAAACTCAGGCGACGGCGGCGCATCGCCGACCCCCTCCAGCAACCAGCGAATGTCCACGCGGGGAAATGCCCGCATGAACTCCTGAATGAAGGCCGGTGTTACAGGAGCTTCGTTCCTTTCAATCTTGCCCACGTAGGATTGGTTGAACCCAAGAACCGCCCCCATCGCTGCGATGCTGTTCTTCCCGCGAAACGCCCGGAGGCGCGCCCCAAGCGTGCCGGCACGGACCGGCGCTGACTTTCTGCCCATTTGGTGTGTTTGCTCCTTGACTTTCGCCCATTGGCCCATTAACCCTCCGCTCATTGCCGTCACGGAGAGTACCGGGCTATGAGCAAGCGGACGCCGAGAGAGGTCGTCAAGCGACTAAAGATGAGGCTGATCGAACTGGATCTGACGCACGACGATCTGGCGTTGGTGATCGGCTGCTCTCGCCCACTCGTGACGAGAGTCCTGAACGGCGAGCGCAGGAGCCCGGAGGT
>DATGWU010000071.1:0-5664 GCA_035299345.1 Rhizobium sp. | reverse complement strand
GTCGGAGATCGACGGGTTCGAGATCATTGCTGAAGGCAGTTCCGGCGCGGATGCGGTCCGCATCGCCGGGAACTTGCAGCCCGACGTCCTGTTGATGGACATATCCATGCCGGACGGCGGCCTTGACGCAATCCCCGCCATTCTGGACGTCGCGCCCGCGCAAAGGATCGTCATGCTCACCGTCTCGGAGACGAGCGAAGATGTCACCACGGCGCTTGCCCGCGGCGCGGTGGGCTATGTCCTGAAGGGCGTGGGGGCACTCACCCTTGCAGAGGCTATCCGCACGGTCGCAGCGGGAGACGGCTATGTCGCACCGACATTGTCAGCGCGGTTGATTTCCGCCCGCTCCGAGATGCCCAGCAAGACCGCGCTCATCGCGAGCCTGACGCCGCGGGAAATGGAAGTCCTTGAATTGGTCGCCGTCGGCATGAGCAACAAGCATGTGGCCATCGAACTCGATCTTCAGGAAAAGACCGTCAAGCACCATATGACCCAGATCCTGACCAAGCTCGGTGTCACCAACCGCACCGAAGCAGCAATGGCGCTGCGCGACGCGCGCCAGACCTGACTGACTATTGCAGGAGCGCTTCGATTCGACGTCTATCCGAGGTGGTTGCCAGTCGGTTCACGATCGTTCGGCCTCGTGCATCCTTCATGATATATCGCCCGTTCACGACCACTTCCGTTATGCCTCGCTTGTGACGAAACCCGATGGCGGGAAGTGAAGGATCGACCTCGTCTGCCCCTTGCGCCTGTCCCGTTGTCGCCTCGGAGCGACCGCCTCCCCCTGAAGATCGGGATTCGCTTCCGTGTCCATTGCCTCCGCCGTTTCCACCTCCGTTTCCTCCACCATTGCCACCACCGTTACCGCCGCCATTTCCGCCCCCGTTCTTGGCGCTCGCCTCGGCCGGCGTCAAAACGATGCCGGAGGACGAAAAATCAAGGGTAATGGGGGCCGTAACGGCGGCAAAAGCGACTGCCAGTCGGAGGCAGGCAACAACGGGCATTCGACGCATGATCAGGCGGGTATCTTTCAACGGGAGGTGTTCAGGCTTCGACATCCGTCCGGTCCTGGCTTCTCGAGACTTGGCTGTCATTTTTACACGAGCGGCCATTCCCTGTCTTCCCGAATGCCGGTCGTAGGACGTTTCCTCACCGTCGTCCGGACGTTGGTCCCGGCGATCCTCGGACCTAGGTCCAGTCCCAACTGACAGCGGGCCTCCACCCTCCCAAGGCGAATGCGTCCTCTTCGACGCGGCCGGGGTGGGATCCGGCAGCAAGGCAATTGCCACTCTGCTGACCGTGCGAGCGCCTCTACGCTGTCCGGCTGGGCCAGTTCGATCGAAGCTACAGGTGCAAGAGGCGAAACCGGTTGACCTTTCAGGCCGCTATTTCGCTGTCACGGTGCCCTTCATCGACGGGTGAATCATGCACCTGAAATCATGTTTGCCGGCCGTGGTGATCTTCACGGTCGCAGCCTTGCCTGTGGCAAGCCTGCCGGTGTTGAACGAACCGTCCAGTGCTGTGGCTGTATGGCGGACGGAATCGGCATTGGTAAAGGTGACAGTGTCGCCGACCGCGACTTGAAGCCTCGCCGGACTGAATTTCATCCCCTTGATTTGGACCGTGTGACCGGCAGCATAGGCCGGCAGCGCAAGGACAAGCACGGCAAACGTAAGAGCGATACGCATTTGATTGTTCCTCCTCGTCCAGGGAGGTAGCGATATCCCGTCGCCCGGTTCATTTTCGACAAGGTGTCTTTGGCGACGGCACAAGGCCATTCCTTGGTGCAGAGCAGAATACCATTCAATCGTCCTCACCGATAGGATCGACATCACACGATCAACGAACGCTGTGCTGGAGCCCCATTCGCCCCTTGCTTCTGGAATGTTCGAGCGGCCCACGACATAGACCGCCCGAGCAATGCGAGCGGCTGAGCTTGTCAGCTCGCCTTCGCCTGCCGCACCGGAGACTGTGTCCAGCCGGGCAACCAATCCCGGTGAGCGAAGAGGAGATCGTCGACCAGCGACCATATCTGGTCGAGATCGAGTTCGGCGGCCGTGTGCGGGTCCATCATCGCGGCGTGGAAGATGTGCTCCCGGTTCTCCGTCATCAGCGCTGCGACTGTCAGTTCCTGGACATTGATGTTTGTGCGCATCAGCGCCGTCAACTGCGGCGGCAGCGCGCCGACGGACGTCGGCTGGATGCCGCTGCGGTCGACGAGGCAAGGCACCTCCACCGCGCAATTGTCCGGCAGCGAGGAAATGCAGCCATTGTTGCGCAGATTGCCGTAGATGACCGAAGGTTCGCCGGTCCAGACCGAATTGATGATCGAGGACGCATATTCCTTCGACGGGCTGACCTCGATCGTTTCGGCCGACCGGTAGGCCTGCGCCTGGCCTTTCCAGCGCTCGATCTGCTCGACGCAGCGCTTCGGATACTCGTCGAGCGGAATACCGAACTTTTCGATCAGGTCTTCGCGCCCTTCCTTGATGAAGTAGGGCGTATATTCGGCGAAATGCTCCGAACTCTCCGTCACGAAATAGCCGAGCCGCGTCAGCATCTCGTAACGCACCTTGTTCGGGCAGCGCGGGTTCCAGCCGGGTTTCGGCGCCCGTCCCTCGCGATAGGCGCGCACGAGTTCCGGATAGAGATTGCGGTAGCTGCCGTCCGCCTGCCGGTGCTCGAACTCCAGGAAGAACGCCATGTGGTTGATGCCGGCCGAGCGGTAGCGGATCTCCTCATAGGGAATGTCGAGATCGTGGGCGAGCTCCATCGCCGTACCCTGGACCGAATGGCAGAGCCCCACCTGGCGGATCGCCGGGTATTTCTCGGCGATCGCCCAGGTGTTGATCGCCATCGGGTTTACATACTGCAGCATGATTGCGTCGGGGCAGACGGCAAGCATGTCCTCGCAAATCGTCCAGAGATGCGGCACGGTCCGCAGGCCCCGCATGATCCCGCCGACACCCAGCGTATCGGCGATCGTCTGGCGCAATCCATACTTCTTCGGCACTTCGAAATCGGTGACGGTGCAGGGCTCGTAGCCGCCGATCTGGAAGGCGACTACGACGAAGTCGGCGCCGGCGAGCGCCTTGCGCTGGTCGCTGTAGGTCTCAGCCCTCGCCTTCACGCCGAGCGTCGCGATCAGCTTGTTGACGACGAGCGCACTCTCTTCGAGCCGTTGCGGATCGATATCCATCAGCGCGATCGTCGCGCCGGCAAGCGCCGGGCGCTGAAGCACGTCGCCGATGATGTTCTTCATGAACACCGTCGAGCCTGCGCCGATGAATGTGATCCTGGGATGTCCTGCCATGTCTTACCTCCGGCAATGGGAAATCATGCGATATCGAAGGCGGCCCTGACGAGCCGCCGTGTGTATTCTGTCTTCGGGTTCGAGAGCACATCCTCGACGGGCCCCTCCTCCACGATCCGTCCGTGCTGCATGACGATGACGCGGTGGCAGAGTGCGCGCACCACCTTCAGATCATGCGAGATGAAGAGGTAGCTGAGTCCTCTTTCCGCCTGGAGCCTACGCAGGAGCTCGATGATCTGCGCCTGCACCGAGAGATCGAGCGCGGACGTCGGCTCGTCGAGCAGGATGAACTCGGGTTCGAGCGCCACCGCCCTCGCGATCGCGATGCGCTGGCGCTGACCGCCGGAAAACTCGTGCGGAAACCGCGACAGGATGTCGGTCGGCATGCCGGCAGCCTTGAGCGCGTCCTTGACCCGGTCGAGGCGTTCGGCGCGCGTTTGCCCGAGGCCGTTGACGATCAGTCCTTCCTCGATGATCTGCCCGATCGTCATGCGCGGATTGAGCGAGGCGAAGGGATCCTGGAACACGACCTGCATGCGCGATCTGAGCGGCCGCATCTCTTTACGCGAACGGCCATTGATGCGCTCGCCGTCGAAACGGATCTCCCCGGCGCTCGGCTCGTTCAGCCGCAGCAGCGACTGCCCGAAGGTCGTCTTTCCGGAACCGGATTCACCGACGATGCCGAGTGTCTCGTGCCGGCGGAGCGTCAGGCCGAGACTGTCGACGGCAACCAGTTCCCTGAGATCGGGCCTGAAGATGCCGCCATGGCGCATCATGAAGCTGACCCGCACATCACTCGCGGTCAGCAGCGGCTCGGCGTTCGCCGGCAACGGCATGGCCGCCCCTTGCGGTTCGGAGGCGAGCAGCCGCCGCGTATAGGGATGGCGGGGCGCCTCGAACAGGCGATCCGTGGTGTTGTGCTCGCGCATCTCGCCATGTTGCATCACATAGACATAGTCGGAGAACTTGCGGACGATGGTCAGGTCGTGGGTGATCAGCACCACAGCCATGCCGCGCTCTTGCTGGAGCGTGCGGATGAGGTTCAGGATCTGTGCCTGAACGGTGACGTCGAGCGCCGTCGTCGGCTCATCGGCGATCAGCACATCGGGGTCGTTGGCAAGGGCCATGGCGATCATGACCCTCTGCCGCTGCCCGCCGGAGAGCTGGTGCGGATACTGCTTCAGCCGCGCTTCCGGCTCGGGGATCTGCACCTGCTTCAGGAGCTCCAGCGCCTGGGCCTCCGCCTGCCTGCGGCTCACCTTCGCATGCACACGGATTGCCTCGACGATCTGGCCGCCGATGGTGTGGAGCGGGTTGAGAGAACTCATCGGCTCCTGGAAGATCATCGATATCCGGTCGCCACGCAGCGCCCGGCGCGCGCGCGGCGAGAATGTCAGGATATTGGTGCCGTTGAAGGCGACCGTTGCTTCCGGCGACACCATGGCACGCTTCGAAAGCAGGCCCATCACGGTGCGGGCGGTGACCGATTTGCCGGAGCCGGATTCGCCGACGATCGCAACCGTCTCTCCGCGGTAGAGCTGGAAGGAGATGTCCTTTACCGCCTCGACCGTCCCGTGCTCAACCCGGAAAGTCACGCCGATATTGCGCGCGTCGATGATCGGGGCGTCGGCGCGTTCCGCGCTGTCGAAGCGCGTCGCCGGGGCGTGGTTTTCGATTGCTGCAAGTGCCATGACCATTCTCCCTTCAGTACGGATCGACGGCATCGCGCAGCCCGTCACCGAGCGCGTTGAAGGCAAAGACCGTCACGAGCACGAAACCGACCGGTGCCAGGATCCACGGATAGGAGCCGATCACGGAGTAGGTCGCGGTGTCCTGCAACATCAGCCCCCAGGACATGAGCGGCGGCTTGACGGCAAATCCGAGGAAGCCGAGGAAGGACTCCAAGAGCACCACGCTCGGAATATTGAGCGTGACGGCAACGATCACGTGGCTCATCACGTTCGGAAGAATGTGCTGGAAGATGATCCGGCGATCCGTCGCGCCGACCGCCATGGCCGCGCGCACATAGTCGATGCGCGCAAGCGCCAGCGTCTTGCCGCGGACCTCCCGCGACATCTGGGCCCAGCCGAGCGCCGACATGACGACCACCACGAAGGTGAGGAAGACATGGGTCGGTGCAGTGACCGGGATGAGCGAGGTAAGCGCAAGGTAGAGCGGCAATTGCGGGAAGGCGAGCACGATCTCGACGAAGCGCTGGATCCACGCATCCGCTGGCCCGCCGAAATAGCCCGACGCCAGCCCGACCGTGGTGCCGACGACGGTCACGATCAGCACCACGCTGAGCGCGATGGCGAGCGAAACGCGCGAGCCGTGGATTGCCCTTGAGA
>DATGWU010000070.1:0-14283 GCA_035299345.1 Rhizobium sp. | reverse complement strand
GTCGATTTCGAAGACGACGAAGCGGCTGAAGACCATCCTGGTCAAGTATGGCTCGGCCTACACATCCGGCTATGCCTTGGCTTACAACACCGATCCGCAGAGCGGTGCCTCGCGTATCGCCGCAGTTCAGCGCTACGGCCGGGACATGGGTGTCGAGCCGAATGGCACCTTTACCTCGGGATCGACGCTGCCGCCGATGGCGTTCAGCTACAGTGACGGCAAGGGGATGTCGAACACTCCGATCGAGGGCCTGACGGGAGCCCCGTACAGCCTGAGGTTGGACACCAAGTTCGCAACGACGGCCTATGGTCCTGTCAAGTCGGTCGTCGACGCCTATGTACCGGTCGACGTGAACGCCGACGGCGTCACCGAGATTCTGCGGAGAACCTATGATCGCTACAGTGCGGCGACCTGCAAGTTCAAGCTTTACCACAGTCCTGACCTCAACACGACATTCGCCCAAAAGGTCTTCGACCAGGTGGAATGTGACGACCCATCGGTCCGTCCTTTTAGTCCTCTTCCATTTGCGCCGAGCTTTCACTTTGGAAATTTCCGAACTGGAGGAAAGAGCACACAAATGCTCATCCGTGATCCGGATTGGCGTGAGAGCCAAAAGATTCGTTGGGAGGCAAACTTCACCAAGGTGGCGAGCGATTTCGTCCTCGACCTGAACGATTGCAAGGCGAGCTCTGGGGATGCGGTGGTCGCCGATCCGGCGGTGAAGGCGCTCTGCGGCAAAAACTACGAAAACTGGCCTGCCATCGATTACACTGGTGACGGCGTGGATGAGCTCGTGCGTCATAACAGCAAGCTGGCCGGCACTGCTCGCCTCTTTGGCGATGGTACGGTTCACTCGCTCATTTCAGGGTCCAAGGGACTGTATGCACGATACTGGTCGGCGGGGGCGTGGACTGACACCAGGATCAGCAAGAGCGTCAACTGTGTGACGTCCTGCCTCTTCGCCGATGTGAATGGCGACGGTCTCGACGATACAATCCATATCGGGCTACGGTGTTCACCGACGAACCGTGACGACCCGATGAGATCCTGCACGGCAACCGCTACTGTCTATCTGTTCACTGGAAGGAAGCTTGCCCAGTGGGCTACTCAAGAGATCAGCTGGTGGCATACCTACGATCACCATGTCACCACTGATCACATCGGCTCCTTTGCGATCGACATGGATGGAGACGGCAAATCCGAGATCGGAATAGGTGTCGGCAAGACCGCAGAAGGCTACGTCTATAGCCCGCGTCACTGGACGATACATCGCCTGAAGCAATCGTCGACTTCCGGTTCGTTCAAAGGTGAGAAAACAGACATATTCGCCGCGTTCGTCGCTGTCGGAGACTATAACGGCGATGGCTTGGGAGACCTGCTGGCATCGTCGCCAGTCGCTTGTCACCGGAGCGTCCGAGGTGGTAATGGCGATCACCCTGAAAACGAGTACACATGGGGCCAATATTACAGCAACTGCTTTGCGGCCTATAAGACAACACCCTACCGGATTCACTACGGCCGCGGCACGGCGGGCTATCCGAACCTGCTCAACGGCGTCCAGACGGAGAACGGAGCCAAGGTAACGGTCGGCTATATCCGGTCGACGCTGTTCCAGCACACCTATCTTCCGTTCGCGGTTCCGGTGGTCCGGTCGATTGCTGTCGCCGATGGCCGGGAGGTCACGTCGACGACGACCTACAGCTACACCGGCGGTCTCTACGAACCGGCGGAACGGAAGTTCCTCGGGTTTGCCACCGTCCGCAAGATCCTGCCGAAGCCTGCCGGGCAGACCGCGGCGCCTACGGTAACCTCGACCTATTTGCAGACGCTCGCCACGATCGGGCTGCCGGCAAAGACCGAGTATGCCGATGGCACCGGGGCTGTGCATCGCACGGTCGCGGAGACTTACGCGGTCAACGCGACGAACAAACCGTACACGGCGCCGAACACCGCGACGCAGACGGTCTACGCCGAGGGTGGCCGCACACGGACGCTGCGTGTTGAACGTTCCTTCGATGCTTACGGCAATGTCACCCAGGAGATCGACAAAGGCCGGACCGACAAGGAGGGCGACGAGGTCACGACCGTGCGCGCCTTTGCCTATAACGCCGCCGCCTACATCGTGTCTGCGGTTCGCGACGAGAGAGTCCACCAGGGCGCGACGGCGACGGGCGCCATCCTGAAGCGGCGTCTCACCTTCTACGACAATCTGGATTACGCGGCCGCACCCACCAAGGGTGATGTCACCGCCGTGCGCGACTACCTGTCGGGCAGCAGTTATCAGGTGACGAGCTACAGTTACGATGCCTGGGGAAACCGTCTCACTGCGACCAATGGCGAGAACGAGACGACGACCTGGACCTATGATCCGACCTATCATCTCTATGTCACGAGAGTGACCAATCCTCTCGGTCTCGCTGAAAACTTCGGCTACGACATGGTCTGCGGGAAGACCTCGGCGCATCGCGCGCTCAACGGCGTCCTGACCAACTATGCCTACGATCCGTTCTGCCGTCAGGTCGAGGAGATCAACACCGTCACGGGCTCGTTCACCCGCACCGCCTATGTCGCGTGGGGCAATCCTGCGGCACAGAACATCGTGACGACCACCAGCCGGCCGAACACGACGGCCACGACGCGCAGGCAGGACTACGTCGACGGGCTCGGCCGGATCTGGCGAAGTGTGACGACGGGCGACGCTTCCAGCCCGACCACAACTGTCGACACCAGCTATGACGGGCAGGGCAATATCGCCAAGAAGAGCCTGCCCTATCAGGCCAATGCGACGGTCTACTGGACGAGCAACGTCTACGACTGGAGCAGCCGTCCGTTGAAGGTGGCCAATCCGGACGGAACCGCGAAGTACTTCGGTTACGCACTTGGAAATGACATCAGCCTGTCGAGCAATCTCGTGCTCTGGGAGACCATTGCAGACGACGAGCTCGGTGCTCGAATTCGGACCTACACATCGACCCAGGGAAAGGAAATCGGAAAACTCCAGCAAACGGCACCAGCGGCCGGCGGGGCACGACAATCGCGCTGGGTCCACGGCGCAAGCTACAACGAACTCGGATACATGACGCAGGTCCGCGATGCCGGTGGCGCGACATGGGCCTATACCTATGACTTCCTCGGCAACCGGCTGAGCGCCAGCGACCCGGACCTCGGGGCCTGGGCCTATGCCTACGACAACGCCAACCGCGTCGTCCGCCAGACCGATGCGCGCGGCATGGTGACGCTGACCGAATACAACGACGCGGGACAGGTGCTGAGGCAGACGGCCTATGTGAGCGCCGCGGACGCTGCGGCGAACTCCAACGGCATTGTGCTTGCGCTCAACACGTACAATGAGGCGCGCGCGGGTTATTACAACGCGGGCCAGTTGACGACCTCCGCGAATGCGACGGCCAGCCAGACCTTCGACTACAACGGCGACGGTCTCCTCCAGAGGAAGAACGTGGTGATCGCCGGTGTCCGCCATGCGGAGGAAACCATCTACGGCAAGGGAGGCCTGGCACTCTATAAGGGCTATGACTCCTCCACCAATTCCGACTTCACCGTCGGCAGTGCGACGGCGCCCTGGATCTACAATGCCAAGAACCAGTTGACGGCCATTCCGGGCTATATCACCGGCGTGACCTACATGCCCGACGGCCAGACGGCGGCGATCACCTACGCGAACGGCGTGACGACCACCTTCGGCTATTCGCCGAGCCGCGGCTGGCTGACGAAGATCGGGACGAAGAAGGCGGACGGCACCGGCCTGTTCTCGGCCATCTACACCCGGGACGCGGTGGGTCGCATTCTGACCATCGACGAAGGCGGCACGATCAACGACTGGAACTATGGCTATAACGGCTTCGGCATGCTGGGCTCGGCGGTGAATGCCGGCGACGCCGGCGGCGCGCTCTCGGAAACCTTCAGCTACAACGATGCGGCGAACCTCCTGAGCCGCACCGGCGCCGGCGCCTATGTCTATCCGGCGGGAACGGCGGCACGCCCGCATGCCCCCACCTCGGTGAACGGCGTTGCCTTCTCCTACGATGCCAACGGTAACCTGATCGGCGATGGCAGCCGCACGCTGACCTATGACCGGGCAAACCGTGTCGCAAGCGTCGCCGGCAACGGATCGACGGTGACGCTCACCTACGGTCCCGACGGCGCACGCGCCCGGAAGAACACGCCCCAGGGCGTGACGCTCTATCCGGACGCCAATGTCGAATACGACGTGACAGGCGGGCTCTTCACGCGCTATCCGCACATGGACGTGAAGATCGAGGGGAATGCCAAATACTTCCTCCATCGGGACCATCTCTCCTCGGTCCGGTTCGTCACCGATGCGAACGGCGCGGTGGTAGAGAACACGCGCTACGCGGCCTATGGCGAGACGACCAACAAGGCGATGGCGACGGAGAAGGGCTATATCGGCGAGCGCTTCGATCCCGAGACGGGCCTCCTCTACCTCAACGCCCGCTACATGGACCCGAGGCTCGGCCGCTTCATCTCGCCCGACGACTGGGACCCGACCATGCCGGGCGTTGGCACCAACCGCTACGCCTATGCCGGGAACGATCCGGTCAACGGGAGTGACCCGAACGGGCATGCGGTGGACAGTTACAATGAGCTTGGCTCACACGGAGTAACTACTGGCGCGATAGATCGGAATGACTATGAGAAGTTCAAAAGTGCACGTGATAAGGCGGTGTCGGCGCTAAAGGACGGTGGAGAAAGAGCCAAGGCATTGCGCACGTTCGACTATCAGGACTTCCTTGCGATGGGGAAGAAGCACCCATCAACGGTGAGAGCCGATATCGCAAAGATATCTCTCCGCACGACTGGTTGGGCCAGCGACGTGATGTATTCCGAATGGAGTCCTTATACATTTGGACCGCTGGCAAATCCATTCGTTCCGAAGTGTAATCTTCGAGTTGCAGATGTTGCACTCGCTGCAGGCGCAACTATTCCGGTTACGATGGGGCGATTCTCAGCGTTTCCTCCAACAGCTGGTGATTGGGCGAACAAGGAGCTGAACATCCGGGGCTGGGAAGTAACTGACAAGCCGATGCCAGGCGATGTCGCAGCAATTGCGAAGCCGTCAACGACATCTACTGGCCATGTGACAATTGTAACGGGACCTAGACAGACAACTGGGACCATCGGGGATGGATGGTTCGGGTTCGCGACCATCGGAACAAATGACTGGGGCTTTCGTCCTACGCAGCAAGGCAAAACCGTGTTCAGAACATGGGTGGGGGAGTAGAAACAATGTGGAAGGCTGTACTGAAGGGATGCGCTATGATTGTTGTCATGGCCGCGATGGTCTTCAGTTATTTTACTAGACCGTGGCACTATCCAAGTAGCCTGCCAGAGGCTGCTTGCACGGGCAATATTGTTGGCGCTTTTCGAAGGCTTCGCAATGGCGACTCGCCGGATGTCACCGTTCCGGGGTGGCCTTACGAAGGCAAGGCGATGTTCTTGGCTATCGATAATACTGGATGTCCCAAACCAATGGCGTTCGGATTGGTCGAGCTACTTCATTTCTACAACTCAAATGCGCAAGTGGCTACGTCTGCGGGCTATACGGTTCTGATGTTGGCGGCGTCTGAGGGGAATGAAGCCGTCGCCCGAAAACTGATCCGTTGGGGAGCCAGAGTTGATGATCAAGACAGTTCCGGTCGCACCGCTCTCATGTACGCAGCCGAATCTGGGCACGAGAATTTCGTTCGATTTTTGCTTGGGAGCGGAGCCGACTCTCGCATCAAGAATAGAGAGAATATGACCGCATCTGATCTTGCTCGAGTGAGTGGACATGAGGAACTGGCGCGCCAGATCGACAATTGAACTATTTGTACAGAGACTTTATTCGCATGACAGTGCCGCGTTTTGAAGCGGTTTCAGGCGGCGCGGGTTTCGGGTTACATTAAAGCCAGCCTCGTTGACATTGTCGGGCCCCTTCCTTCCGAGTTCGAGTTCATCTTGTAGCGTATTTTCTCATCGCCGAACGCCGTGTTGCGTTCTGCGCCTCTGCCTGAAGGGACTCGGCGGACCGCCAGTGGACCTACGTTCCCATGGACGGAGCACGTGGATGAGTATCACAACGGCGGCGGAGCCCATCCGTTGCTCACTTTGCCGCCCCCGTCCTGAAGCGCTGCAGACTTCTCCGCGCTCGTCTCTTCGCTCCGATCGATCCTCGCCCGGACCGCCCGCGGCAACTGCCGCTCCACTGCCCAGCCGTCCTCCCAGACCTGTTCGCCGCTCTTCCGGTAGGAGAGGGTGAAGCTGCGGATATCCGGCAGCAGGCGTTCGGTGGCACCTTCCGGAGGAGTGGCATTCGAGGAAGCGGCGTAGACCTTTGTCTCCCGCAGCAATTCGAGACGGCCGTTTGCCTTGCGCGTGAAGTAACGCACCTCGCGCAGTGCGCGGGTCTCGAACCCCGTGCGGACGACGGCGACGAAAGTCATCTCATCGGCCTTCCCCTCGAAGTGGAGCCCACGGTTCGGGTCGGCCGAGTGTAACGGCAGGTCGAGCGCGTCGCGGAGGTCTCCGGTGATGAGATCCAGAACCCCGTCGAGTTGCTGCTGCTCCTGCAGCCCGCGATCGAGCTCCCTGATCTTGCGGAACTGCCCCGTGCTAGTCGCGATCAGTGTCGTGATGACGGCGGCGAGCGCAAGAACCACCAACATTTCGACCAGCGTAAAGCCGGCCTCGCGGTCGGCAGCCGGTACATCCACCTGGGCGTTCTCCCAATTCGGGGCCTCGCCACCTCCGCCCCTGGCAAGAATCCGAGCCATCATCGCGCCGCCGCCGGTATCGTCACGAAGGTCCTATAGCTGCGGACCGGCGATCCCTTCCCGCCGCGACGGACCTCCAGCGTGACCCGCCAGACCTGCAGCGCCGGTTCGATGGCAGATGAGGAAAGGGGCTTCTTCTGCAGAACCCAGCCGAGATTCGTTTCAGCCACGTGGCCCTTGGTCGTTCCTGTGCGCCTATCTGCGAGCACCTTCTCGTCGGTGAGGATCTCTTCGGCCAGACGGTCGGCGGCGGCAAGCTCACTCGCCACCCGCCGATTGGCGATGGCCGTCGTCAGCGTCTGGTTCATCATCAGCAGGGCGGCCGAAAGGATCAGGAACGCCACGAGCGTCTCGATCAGCGTGAAGCCTGCGGCGGTGCTCTCATCGTGCGTCATCGACGTGCCTCGGCGGTGACGTGGCTGAGGCCGGTCAGCCAGTTTGTCTCGACGGTCGCGACGGCACCCACCCGACGGATCGTAATCGTCCCGCCCGACGACGTTCCATCGGCAAGAAACACGATGCGGTTCGGATGACCGGGAAGGGCCGCCTCTTTGGCCGTCATGACGTCGATCTCCGTCCCGGGCGGCATCTCGATGCGGGCGCCCGTGTCGTCGTGCATTGCGCCGCGGGAGAGATCGATCTCCACGGATGACGGTTTGCCGCTGATGATTGCCCGTGAACGGGCGGTGCCGAGGGTATCCGCGAGCGTCTCGGCAAGCTTCGGGGCGGATGGCGCGCGGGGAGCCATCCGCGAGGACAGGAGCGAGGCCAGCATGGCGACAATCGCCAGAACGACAAGGATTTCGATCGTCGAAAAGCCATCGTGCCCGTCGTTCGTCATGGCGGCCCGCCTCATCGCAGCGCCACGTCGTTGACGCTCAGCAGCGTGTCCATCACCGAGACGACGATACCACCGACGGCGAGCCCGGTGACGATCGTGACCGCCGGTGTCAGGAGTGCCGAGAACCGTTCGGAGGTCTGTTTCGCCTGTGCATCGAGAAGCGCCGAGGCGCGCGTGAGGGCATCGGGCAGCTGGTTCGATTGCTCTCCGGCCTTGAAGAAGGAAAGCGTCACAGCGTCGAGGACACCGGTCTTCTCGACCGCGCCGGAAAGCGACTGGCCGGCAAAGACCGCGTCGCGGAGCGACCTGAGCGCCTGCCGGTCCGTCTCGAAGGGTACGGCGTCGGCGGCGAGTTCGAGCGCGGGCCCGAGCGCCACGCCGTTACCGAGGAGAAGGGCCAGGGTTTTGAGGTAGGTCGCAGAGCTGCGCTGCCGCAGCACCGTCCCTAAGAGCGGGAGCGAGAGGGCCGCCTGTGAGAGCCTTCTTCGACCGGACGGTACGCGCAGCATCGCATAGACCAGGGCGAGCATCACGATGGCGATCAAGGTGACGGCCCAGTCGTAATCGGAGAACAGGTCGCCGAGCGCCGACAAGATACCGATGAACATCGGCATCGGTTGGCCGGCACCCTCGAAGATCGGTCGTATCGAAGGCACCAGGACGAAAGTCACGATGCCCAGTGCGGCAAGCATCACCAGCAGGAGCGTCGCGGGATAGAGGAGCGCGCTCAAAATATCGTCGCGCCGCTGGCGCCGCTCCGCGTAGATTTCGGTGATTGCCGCGAAGGTTTCGGTCATGCGGGCGCTTGCTTCCCCTGCCGTCAGGATCGCGGTGATCGTCGCGGGAAGAGCGACCCGACCGGATATCGCGGCGGAAAACGGCTGACCAGCCGCCATCGCCCTGCTTATGCCTTCGAGCAGGTCCCGTTCTGGTTTGCGTCGCTCGTTTGCGAGAGCGGTTCGCAGGGCGGTGTCGATCGTCAGCCCGGCCTGCAGGAGAACGTGCAAGGTGGAGAATATGCGCTCGAGCGCCGCGACCCTCCAACGCTCCCGCATTGCAGATTTTGTGTGGGCGGCGTGTTCCAAGCGATATGGCTTCAGGCCGCGCCGCATGAGCAACCGTGCGGCATCTTCCTCGGTGTCAGCCTCGACCGAATCCTGGTGGAGCGTGCCATCGGCGGCAATCGCCTGAAAGCGGAAGATGGTCATGAGAAGACCTCATCGGAAACGACCCGGGCGACTTCCTCGGCGGTCGTTATCCCCGTTCGTGCAAGCTCGCGGGCATGCGCCTCGAGCGGACGGAGGCCCTCATCGATCGCCAGGCTGCGCAACTGGTTCTCGCTCCGCCCGGCGTCGATTGCCTGCTTGAGCGCCTGTGACATCTGCAGCACCTCGTAGGTAACCGTACGGCCGGAAAATCCTGTTCCGTTGCAATTCGGGCAGTTCACCTCCGCGTGTTGTTGGCAACGCTTGCGCAGAAGTCTCTGGCCGACGACGACCTTTATCGTCGAACTCAGGAGGAACGGATCGACACCCATGTCCTTGAGCCGTGACAGAGCGCCCGCAGCATCGTTCGTGTGCAGGGTGGTGAGAACCAGATGCCCGGTGAGCGCCGCCTGTACCGCAATCTGCGCCGTTTCGCGGTCGCGGATCTCGCCGACGAGAATGACGTCTGGATCCTGCCTGAGGACCGACCGCAAAGCGCGGCTGAAACTCAGATCGATGGTGGAGTCGACCTGCAGCTGTGTCACGCCCTCCATGCGGTACTCGACCGGGTCCTCGATCGTGAACACCTTGATACCCGGTTTGTTGATTGCATCGACAAGTGCATAAAGCGTCGTGGTTTTCCCGCTTCCCGTCGGACCTGTCACCACGATCATTCCGTTCGGGCTGTGCGCGGCTGTCAGCAGTCTTTCTGCAGCACCCTCCGCATATCCGAGCGCCTGCAGCGATAGGTGCTTTACCCCCTGCCGCAGGAGACGCAGGACGATTGTCTCTCCGTGTATGGACGGAATAGAGGAGACACGAAAGTCCACCTCTGTTCCCCTGATCGCCAGTCGCATTCTGCCGTCCTGGGGAAGCCGCCGTTCGGCAATGTTCATACCCGCGAGGATCTTCACGCGGCTGACGATGCCGGCATAGAGTTCCAGCGGAAAGCTTTCATAGGCGTGCAGCATACCGTCCAGCCGTAGCCGCACGCGGACACCTTCCGCCGAAGGTTCAAGATGAATGTCGGTCGCTTGTCGCTCGAGGGCCGTATGGACCATCCTCGACACGGCGTTGACGACCGGCGTTTCGAGCGCGAGGTCCCTCAGGCGCGAGAGGTCGTTCTCGGGGGAGGAAAGCATCTGCGTTTGCACATCTCCCGGCACTGTGCCGCTCGCCTTCCTGCTCCGGTCCAGGCGGTCCGACAGTTTCTTGCGGGTGCAGGGAAGCGCAACGACGTCGCGGGCAAAGAAGAACGCGCAGAGCGAGATTGTCTCGATATCCAGTGGGTTCGCCATTGCCATGCGGACTACGCCATCCGCGATCGCTATCGGCAGCACTGCCGCGCTTCTCGCGAAGGCAGGATCGAAATCTGCCGTCATCTCGTCGGTTTCGTCCGTGGCGTCGAGATCGGCGGGCCCGACGTCGAGGAAGGCTGAAAAGCACTGCTCGAGCGCGGTATCAGACATGATGCCGAGTTCGGTGATCACGACATCGAAGGGGAGGGTACTCGATTTCATCGCTTGCCAGACTCTGGCGCGCGCCTCGGACGTCATCCCGCGGGAATCGACGCAGTGCGTCAGGAAGCGGTCGTAGAGTGCGGTCTGTTGGCCAACCGAATGCTCCGGATCACTCATCGAGAAGCTCCTTGAGAGTGGCGGGGCAGTCCTTGACCGGCGCGGCCACAGTCGCGAGACCAACAAGGTCGAGCGTCCGTTCGGATCTCTCCAGCGGCACCGGGACGACCGAGTTCTCATCTGACAACCGGTAGGTGACGGAGACGAGCGAAGCCGGTGCAGGCTCCTCCGCGAGAACGGCAATCCGCACGGTCCTGAATGGACCCGCTGTCGCGTCCTCACCCACAAAGTCACTCGCCCCTGCGACGGAAGGAATGGACGTTGCGAGCGCCGGCGGCAATGCGCGCTTGGAGACAGCCCCGGTCTTGTTCCTTACGGTGAAGATGTCCTCGGCAAGACGTTGCTCGCTGGACGACAATCCGAGTAGCTCTTGAAGCTCTGCAACCGAGACGAACTGACCGCTACCTGCTTCACCGGCCGTCTCTCCGCGGGTTGGTTCCGGGGCTATACCAATCGCTCCGCGGCGCGTGACTACTTTGGTCATCTCGCCGTCGGAGGTTTCTCTGGCATGCCCGAGCGCCAGAAAGCCTGCCACGAGCAAGGGATCTTCGGCGCTGTTGAGATCGACGAGCCCGGCCGTGTCCTGAAGATGGATGAGAACCCTTTTGCCACCAACCGCGCATTCCCACCACGTGCTCGCCTCTCCGAGGGGCAATTGCTGTTCACGGGCAAGGGAACTGACGAGGGTAGCGAGGCCGCCGGCAAGCAGACGGTCGGATGTCGCCGACTGCCTTATGACCGCCGTCCGCCTGTACTCGATACTATGAATGACGAGCGGTGTGAGAATTGCCGCCGCGAGCAGGGAGAAGAGGAGCACGCCCACCAGGGCGAAACCGGCGTCCGGACCCGAATGTCGCTCCGTTCTTAGCATCCCTCGCATGGTATCTCCTCGCTATAGAGTGGTACGATGAGGGGCGGGGAGGCGCCTTCCACGGGTTCGAGCGTGATGGATTGGGCATCGATTTTGACGACCTTCCAGACGCCGACGCTTGCCCCGACTTCGACCCAGGTGGGCTCGTCGCTTTCAGGCGTAGCGACGAGAGCGGATTTTCCCGAGGCGGAGAGTTCGACGCCGAGAAGTCGGAGCGCGGGTGGCAGTGTCGCTGGATCGCCGGATATCGTGTTCAGTTCCTCCACTGCCTGTGGTTCCTCGGGAGGAACGGGCTCTTTTTCGGTTTCGCGCGGCCTTCGGCTCGGTGACATCAGAGGACGATCAGACAATTCGAGCAGTTGTCCGTCGCCGACGCTCATTTCATTCTCTGGGGCATTCGCCGGCGGCTGGCTCGGCGTGGAACGGTCGATTGGCGTCGTATCGATCGGCAAAGCGGCGGCGAGGGTTAAAGCAAGGATGCCGATCCCGACGGACAAAGCCAGCAGCGTGTCCCGCCTGTTCATGGCGACCCCGCCGTCGTGCTGCGGCTGCCGGCATAAAGGTCAAGGGAGGCGTTGACGTTTGTCTCCAGCGTGCTGTCTGTGCCCGGCGTGGCGGCGGAGGAGATGACGGCCTTCACGATGAATACGGGAGGATTGTTCGCCTCGATCTTGAGCAAAAGCGACTGCACGCTTTCGAAGGGGCCATAGAGGTTGACCTTTAGGCCGACAAGACTTGCCTGTTCCAGAGCCCTGTTGGGCAAATCCGACACCGAGTTGACTTCGACGGTCAAAGCGGTCGCTTGGTCCTGAAGCCAGGCCTGCACATTCGCCTTGACAGTTGCGTCGCTTGTTCCGGCGAAGAACATGTCGTCGAGCGCGCTCGCAGGCTCGACGTTTCCGAGTTTGTCGGCTGCACTGATCGTCGCGCGATAGACGCCAATCCGACGTCGGGTCTCGTCGAGAGTGTCGTACGACTGCCTGATCCCCTGTATGGCTCCGACAATCATAAGCAGGATGGCCGCAAGCACGGCGCCCACCGCCACCAGCGCGACGACCAGCCTCGTCCTGGCGGAGGCATTGAGCAGGCGCTGAATGCTCCTATCCAGCATGGGCCCGCTCCATCGAAATCGAAAATCGCTCGCCCTCGAATCCCACGGCTCTGGTAACACTGGACGAGAAGCGAACGTTCGAGAACCGGCCGCTGTCCTGCAGCAGTCCGATGAGAGCCGAGGCCGAGTTCGAATAGCCGGCAATGTTAACCGCCGCTCCAGCGATCTCGATGTCCGTCAGAAACGTACCGTCCGGAAGGACATGCGTGAGGTCCGCGATCGTCAGCATGACGCTACCGTCGGAAGGGCTTCGCGCCTGGAGCGATGACAGGGTTCGGAGCCGGCTGTGCGCCGTATCAATCTTGGTGCGTGCCCGCTTTGCCTGTTCTTCCAGACTGACGAGATGTTGTTCAGTGTCGGCGACCGCCGCCGAAAGCCTTGTTGTGAAGGTGAGATACGACAGCATGAGTAGCAGTGCCGCGAGGCCGGCCAGCATGATCGGCCGCTCGCCCCACAGTCTGGTCGACCACGACGGTCTCGGGAGGTTCAGTTCAGATGCGTTGAGTATCGACAGGTCACCTGACGGATGACGAACACGCAGTTCCGATATTCCAACCTGCGCAGACTTCAGCGCGTCACGGACTTTGCCCAGATCGTTCTCTCGCATGATGTAATAGGCGCTATCCGGAACCGGGACACCGAACCGCGGCACCAGGAGCGCAGCGCTGCGGTCGCTGAATGGTGTTGCAAGCGCCAGGTCCATTCGTGCCATGTCGGCGAGCAGAGAGGACGGGAGTCTCCGTGTGCTCAACACTCTCCGGTGAAGGAGCGACGGCAGGACGACCAGTGACACGGTCCGATGTCGAGCACCTTTGCCGAGGAGGCTCAGATCTCCCGCGAAGGACTCGAACTGGATCTCCTCTGCCCCGTCCTTGAAGGAAAACCCAGCCGAAGAGGCCAGCAGAATCGGATCTTTCTGCGAGGGCCTCCTCCAGATACGCGCGGGCAGACACTCCGCGACGCTCTCAACGAGGCAGTCGTAGACGTCGTTTGCCGTGGTAAGCCACCGCCAGGCAATCCGCCGAAATTCAAGGAAGGTCTCGGTCCTCACCGTCACCCCCTTCCTTGCCGTCGCGGCCGAGAGACCTGACGACGAAACCGCGGTCGTCCTTGGCTGTTGCGTACTGGTATGAATTTCCCCATGGGTCTCGAAGGACGTCTGCTCCCTTAAGATAGGGTCCGTTCCACTGCGGCAGGCCTTCCGATCTGGCCGCTAGAACCTGCAGTCCCTCCTCATCGGAAGGATAGCGACCGTTATCGATGAAGAACAATTCGAGAGCACTGTCGATGTTGCGTATCTGCGCTTTAGCCGTATCGACCTTCGCGCCTCCGAGATAGCCAAGCACGCGAGGGGCAACGAGTCCCACAAGCAGACCCATGATGGCGAGCACGACCAGCATCTCGACCAGCGAAAACCCTTCCTCTTGGCCGCCTCGGATTCGATTTTTCGGGTGAGCTTTCGAAGGTGAGTACATCGGGCGAAATCCTGCTATCTGGACTATTGGAGGAAGTTGGCTTGAACCTGGCTGGCATCGACGAAAAACAAGGTTACCAGGCCGAATCCGAGAAATGGTCCGAACGGTATTCGCTCCGGCGTTCGGCGTTCGGCGGCCAGACGCACGGCCACATAGCCGAGCCCCGCGAGGCTCGAGATTCCGAGGAAGAAGGGCAGTTCGCTGCCGGATATCCAGCAGCCCGCCGCCGCGGCCATCTTGACATCGCCCATGCCCAGCCCGATCCGGCCGGTCAATTGCGCGTGGATGTGACGGATTGCGGCAAACAAACCGCCGAACAGGCAGATACTGACGATCAGTGTTACCGGATCAA